>JAAZCO010000402.1 GCA_012513235.1 Gammaproteobacteria bacterium | reverse complement strand
GCGCTCTAAGCTTGATGAAGCCTTTAGTCAGATCGATTTAGAACCCAAGGTGATCTTTACCGCAGCGGATGCTGACGTGATCAAAACCTATGTGCGTTTAGGTCTAGGTGTGGGCATTGTTGCGGATATGGCGGTTGATAAACTGCAAGACCAAGACTTGGTTGCTTTAGATGCTAGTCATTTATTTGAATCAAGCGTGACAAAAATAGGCTTTCGTCGTGGTACTTTCTTGCGTGGCTTTATGAGTGATTTTATTGAACGTTTTGCACCGCATTTAGATCGTGAGTTGCAGGCGAAAGTGATTCAGGCGCGCAGTAAAGATGAAGTGGAAGCACTGTTTAAAAATATTGAGTTGCCCATTTATTAATAGAGCCGCGTGACTGAGTGCAATTCTTAAATCGGTGTCTTTGTCAGCTCAAACTCTACTATGGAGCGATGTTTGACGTATAATCGCTGCAGTTTTTTACTGATGTATTTTGAGGAATAACATGACGGATTACCGCGAAACGTTGCACGAAGATTACGGTCAGTTTTTTAAAGTTGAAAAAATGCTGCACGAAGTACGTACTGAGCATCAGCATTTAGTCATTTTTGAAAATCCGCGCATGGGCCGTGTGATGGCTCTAGACGGGGCGATCCAAACCACCGAGGCTGATGAGTTTATTTATCACGAAATGCTCACCCATGTGCCGATTTTAGCGCATGGTGCCGCACGTAATATTCTAATTATCGGTGGTGGCGACGGTGGCATGCTGCGTGAAGTCTGCCGTCACTCCAGCGTTGATCGCATCACTATGGTGGAGATTGACCAAGCGGTGGTGGATATGTGTAAAGAGTATTTACCTAACCACTCCAATGGCGCGTACGATGATCCGCGCGTCAATTTGGTGATTGATGATGGCATGCGCTTTATTGCCAACTGCACAGAAAAATTTGATGTGATTATCAGTGATTGCCCAGATCCAACCGGTCCTGCTGAAGTGTTATTTTCGGAAGATTTTTACCATGCCTGCCATCGTTGCTTAAGCGATGACGGTATTTTGGTAGCGCAAAACGGCACACCCTTTTTGCAAATTGACGAGGTGAAAACTACAGCGCATAACCTAAAAGGCTTATTTGCTGATTGGCACTTCTACCATGCTGCGGTACCCACTTATATTGGTGGCAGCATGACTTTTGCATGGGCAGCAAAAAACGTTCAATTGCGTAAACTACCACTGGATATTTTGCGTCAGCGTTGTGCTGGCAGTGGCATAGTGACGCGTTATTATAATGCTGATATCCATCAAGCAGCTTTTGCTTTGCCGCAATATGTACTGCAAGCCATTGGTAAGCCGAGCAACGATTAAACTGCTGTAATACAGTCAGTGCCAGCCCCGCTGTGAATATAACAGTGGGGTTTTTTTATGTGTATGTGTTTTTTCTGCGTGCTGCGGCGTGAGACTATAAACCTATATGGGCTCTAGATCGAACATGCTATCTTGCTCGCCTAGTAAGATGTCTTGCGGCGGCTTACCCTCCTAAAATAATTAAGGAATTTGCACTATGCTAATTTTCTTTATCAGTTTGACCATACTGATTCTTGGCTATAAGTTTTATAGCCCCTTTGTTGAAAAACAAGCGGGCATAGATCCAACAGCCATAACCCCACAAGAACGTTTACATGATGGCGTGGACTACGTTGCTATCCATCCAGCTAAAGCGTTTTTAATTCAGTTTTTGAATATTGCTGGTGTTGGACCAATTTTTGGTCCAATTCTAGGTGCTTTATATGGCCCTGTAGCGCTCGTGTGGATTGTGCTGGGTAACGTGGTTGGCGGTGCTGTGCACGACTATTTTTCAGGTGTTATGAGCCTGAAAGAAGACGGTAAAAGCTTGCCTGAAATTGCCGGTAAATATTACAACGTGGTGTTTAAGGGCGTGATGCTGGTGTTTACTGCCATGCTACTGTTCTTTGTTGGCGTTGTTTTTATTATGAGTCCAGCGGGCTTGCTGAGTAATTTATCTTACTTTGAAGGTACTTTCTTAGCCGGTAATACCTTTTGGGTTCTAGTAATTCTAGGGTATTACTTTTTAGCCACCTTGATGCCGATTGATAAAATCATTACCAAGTTGTACCCGCTCTTTGGTTTGCTGATGATTGTGATGACGACGCTGATTGCGGTCGCCATTTTGCTCGAAGCGCCTAATCTACCAGAAATGACTGATATTTTTGCCTACTTCACTGATGGTCATGAGCATGACTTTTTAGCGCCTAATCCTGATGGTTTACCAGTTTGGCCTTTGTTATTCGTAACCATTACCTGCGGTGCCATTAGTGGTTTCCACTCAACGCAATCACCCATGATTGCGCGTTGCTTAACTAACGAAAAATATGCGCGCCCAGTGTTTTATGGTGCGATGGTGTGTGAAGGTATTGTAGCTTGTGTGTGGGCGTTGGCAGGTATTGCTGCCTTCCCTGAAGGTTATGTCGGTTTAAAAGCGATGTTGGATCAAGGTGGCCCTGGCTTGGTGGTCAACCATATTGCGACCAGCTACTTGGGCGTATTTGGTGGCGTAATGGCGATCTTGGCTGTAGCGATTTTCCCCATCACTTCCGGTGATACGGCATTCCGTTCGCTGCGCTTAACCATTATGGATGCGTTTAATATTTCACAAACGACTTTACACCGTTTGGCATTAGCCGTGCCGATCCTGGGTATTGCGTACTTAATGACCTTCCTCGACTTTGCGTTGATTTGGCGTTATTTCGCTTTCTCAAACATGCTGCTGTCCACCAGCGTGTTGTGGTTAGCCACTAAGTATCTGTTTGATCGCGGTGCTTTCCACTGGATTGTCAGTATCCCGGCGGTGATTGGTACCTCAGTCACAGTGTCTTATATTGCCACTGCTGCGATTGGTTTGAATCTGCCGATTGAATACAGTAAAGCCATTGGCGTGGTGACTGTTGTGGTATGCATGATTGCATTGTTGATGCAGCATAAGAAACATCATGTGAAAGCGTCTGTTGCTTAATTAAATATAGCTTTTAGCACGCAATAAAAAGCCCCGCTTATTTGATGTAAGCGGGGCTTTTTTACTTGAATCTGTTACAGCTTAAACTGGGAATAACTCGCTGAGTTTCATTGCCAACATCATATCGCCTTCGGCGCGTAGTTTGCCGCCCATAAATGCTTGCATGCCGTCAGTTTCGCCGGTGGCAATCTCTTTAAAGGTTTCGCGATCCATGATTAATGTTACGTTAGCATCATCATTGTCGCCAGCTTGTACATCACAAGTACCGTCTTTTACAGTCAGGTAGTAGTTTTCAGCATCTTCGATATTAAATTGAAAGACTAAATCTAAACCTGCAGCAGCTGCAGTGTTGAATTTAGCGGTCAGAGTTTTAATGATATCTGCAGTAGAAGACATAATGAGTCCTTTTTAGGGTTTTTGTGCGGTATATCCCGCGTGATCTAAATAATTCAATATTTTGCTATTGAATTGCATTGAGTCCGGTAGACATCTATTGGTTTGCTCGTTACAGAGATTATTGCGAACCTTGCGGGCTGTCAAATAGAATTCATACGATTGTTTGAAAATAGTGAGAAGTAGACGAAATAGGGCTTTGATTGTTCAGTGTCTTGGTGTGCTGCAGGTTAAGCGTGTGCGAGTCTGGCGGCTGAGCTTAAAGCATACAAAAGTATTTGTTTGTGAATTCTGTGAAGCGAGTAGTCGGCTCAGGTAAGATAGCAATTACTATTGTTTGAGGAGTTTAGGGTGGAGTTTTTACTTGATTATGCGGGTTTTTTAGCTCGTGCGGTGACTGTGTTGGTGGTGGTTGTGGTGATTTTATCGTTAACCGCAGCCATGCGTTCGCGTGGACGTGCACGCAGTGGCGACTTATCGGTCACCAGTTTGAATGATTTTTATCTCGATTTAAAAGAAAACCTTGAGTATAGCGTGTTAGATAAAGCTCAACTAAAGGTGCTAAAAAAAGCCAATAAAGCGAAACTGCAACAAGATAAGAAATCAACGGCTGAAAAAAAGCGTGTGTATGTTTTAGACTTTGATGGTGATATCAAGGCTTCGGCTGCAGAAAATTTGCGCCATGAAATCACAGCCTTACTCAGTATCGCTAAGCCCAGTGACGAAGTTGTACTACGTCTTGAAAGTGGTGGCGGTATGGTGCACAGCTATGGTTTTGCTGCTTCACAACTTGCGCGTATTCGCCAGGCGCAAATTCCGTTAACTGTATGCATTGATAAGGTTGCAGCCAGTGGCGGTTATATGATGGCTTGTATCGGCGACAAGATTCTCAGCGCCCCCTTCGCGGCGGTGGGTTCGATTGGTGTAGTGGCGCAGGTGCCTAATATTCACCGCTTGTTAAAGAAAAACAATATTGATGTGGACGTATTAACCGCTGGTGAATACAAGCGCACTTTAACTATGCTGGGTGAAAATACTGAGCCCGCACGACAGAAGTTTTTACAAGAGCTGCAAACCACGCATGATTTGTTTAAGCAGTTTGTCAGTCAATACCGCCCACAGTTGGATATTGATGCTGTAGCCACAGGTGAAGTTTGGCAGGGCACCGATGCTCAGCGTTTGGCTTTGGTCGATACGTTACAAACCAGTGATGAATATATCTCCAATTATGCACAAAATGCAGATGTGTTTTTGCTGGAGTATGTGCAGAAAAAGTCACTGCAAGAGCGTGTCGGTCTAACTGCAGGAACTGCCGTTGAGCATCTGGCTGATAAAGGATGGGAGCGTCTGCAGCGTCGTTTTATGGGCTGATCCAGAGAGTTGCCGTGTAATGACTGCTGGCGTCCTAGGCAGCCTCTTGTGGTATGTGTATTGAGAGTGACTGTGCTATTCGCCAAGGCTTATTCTAGAGGCATGAAGTGAGCTAGGTAGCAGAGCAGGGCAAGATTAACCGTGAGATAAAAAAACGGCCACGCAAAGAAATTTGCAGTGGCCGTTTTTATGAGCCTAAGCTCAGTAACGCTATAGGGCAGTTACTTGGTGTAGCGACGCAAGACTAGAGTAGCGTTAGTGCCACCAAAGCCAAAGCTGTTGCTCATCACCGTGTTCAGGGTTACGTTTTCTTGAGTCTTCTCAACAATCGGTAAACCTTT
>JAAZCO010000401.1 GCA_012513235.1 Gammaproteobacteria bacterium | reverse complement strand
GCTCAGCATTATGCTGATGTTTATTATTGCCAACGCCATGTTGTTTGCCCACGTGTTAACCACTGAGCAGATTCCACAGCAAATCACCGCGATGGTGTTAGAGGCGGGACTTGAGCCATGGATGTTCTTATTGGTGGTCAATATTGTGCTGCTGATTGCCGGTGCCTTTATGGAGCCGTCAGCCATCATCTTGATTTTGGCGCCGATTCTGTTCCCTATTGCTGTACAGTTGGGCATTGATCCAATTCACCTAGGTATCATTATGGTGGTGAATATGGAGATTGGTTTGATTACCCCGCCAGTGGGGCTCAACCTCTTTGTCACCTCTGCAGTCACGGGTATGCCGTTATCTGAAGTGATTAAGGCGGCGATGCCTTGGTTGATGCTGTTACTGGGCTTCTTGGTGATTATCACCTATGTACCAAGCGTATCGCTGGGCTTGCCGCGCTTGTTAGGGATGTAGAGCGGTAATAGTTTTGGTAGTACATAAACGGCTGGTAGCTTAGTGCTCCAGCCGTTTTTTATTGGCTGGGTTTTGATTATTGTGCTGAGTAAAATTCAGGGCATGATACTGTGCAGGGTATCGATATAGCTGTGAGCGAGAATCAATGCGTTTATTGATAGCAATCGACAGATGATTAATTTTTAAATATATAACTCAATTAAAAAGGACATTGAACGTGCAGTACGCTTTTCCCTTACTTGCTGTGATTTTTTGGGCCGCCAATACGGTGGTAAATAAAATGACAGTGGGTGTGATCTTTCCAGCAGAGATTGGTTTTTATCGCTGGGTGTTTGCTGCTGCTTTATTTACGCCCTTTATTCTGCGCTCAGTTATCGCCAATTGGAGCAATATTCGTCCCCATTTAATTAAAATCTTTATCCTCGGTTTGCTGGGGATGGCGATTTATCAAAGCCTGGCGTACTTTGCTGCACCAAAAACCTCAGCTACGCATATGGGGATTATTTTATCCTTGATGCCGATGATGTCGTTGAGTATGGCCATCATTGCTTTAGGCCAGCGCTTAACGATGGGCGCTATAGTCGGGGCAGTTTTTTCATTTTTAGGTGTGCTGCTGGTCGTGAGTCATGGTGATCTGCGCAATTTAGCTCAGCAGGGCATTAATATGGGTGACGTGATGATGCTGATCGCGACCTTAGCCTATGCGGTGTACAGCACCTTATTAAAGTATTGGCAGATGGAAATTCCAGCGCTGCAGTTGTTGTATCTGCAAATGCTGGTCGCGGTCATTGTCTTATTTCCATTGTTTTGGTTTTCAGAAAAGACCGGTTTAAACAGCACAAATTTACCTTTGGTGTTATTTGCCTGTGTCTTTGCTTCCATTGCCGCGCCTTTAGCTTGGATGCATGGCGTACGAGTTTTAGGGCCGAGTCGTACATCGGTGTTTTTTAACTTGATGCCCATTTTGACTATTATGATTGCGGCTTTAGTGTTGTCGGAGCAACTTGAGTTGTACCACGCGTTAGGTGGTGGTTTGACCTTGTTTGGAGTAGTGGTGTCTGAGCGCTGGAAGCGGCCATTAAGACGAAGTGTGGGTGTATAACGCGCGAATATGCAATTAAAAATAGGGTAGTTACTTTAAAAAACCATAGCGTTATTTGGTTATCAGGCCAATTAATGTTATGGTTTTTTGCTGTCGCAAATACAAGAAATAGTCAATATTTGCGCATCTTCCGACTCAGGTCGGCTTATCGCTGTAGGGGGATATCCCTGGTCTGCTACTGGCAGTTGTCTGGTTGACGCATGATGCGTTGTTCTTATTTGCCGGTTACAGCAATTCTTTTATGCACTCTCAAGGCCCATCTTGCTGACCTTGTTGAGGCGCGCAATATCGCTGTGTGTAACATTCGTCCTGCTTGTGATGGTTATACATGGCATAAGGAGTAAGAATGTTTCAATTTTCAACAAGTAGTGCGTTGCTGATCCTGCTGGGATTTTATGGCATCACTTTTCTTCTCACATTACGTATTGGGAAAAAACAAGAAAACGCCGACGGTTATATGACCGCTAATGGCTCGGTGGGCTATGGCATGTCGGCGGCAAGCATGACCGCCACCTGGATTTGGGCGGCATCCTTTTATGCGGCTGCCAGTTCAGGCTATAAGTACGGTATTTCCGGCGCGATTCACTATGGTTTTTGGGGGGCGCTGATGATTCTTTTTATCTACCCCTTTGGCCGACGCTTTCGCAAACTCGCCCCTAACGCCCATACCCTTGCCGAGATTATGCACGCCCGTCATGGTAGTTCCAGCCAGATGATTCTGGCAGGCTCCAACGTGGTTGGGAGTGTGATTAGCTTGATGGTGAACTTCACTGCTGCAGGTGCGTTAGTGGATATTCTCTCGCCCTTGAGCTTTGTGCAGGGTGTGATGATTGCAGGCTTTGGTGTGTTGTCCTATACCTTATGGTCTGGTTTTAGAGCCTCGGTCTACACCGACTTTGCCCAGTTGGTGGCGATGATTTTAGCTGCGGTGATTATTATTCCGATGATTTTCTTCCAGCTTGGTGGCCCGACTCTGTTTGAAACTGGGATGTCCAACCTCACTCTTGAGCAGCAAGATTTCTTTTCTACGACGGCAATTTTAGAGCAGGGCGCGCCTTTCTTTGTAGCGGTGCTGGCCTATGCTATTGGTAACCAAACTATTGCTCAGCGTTTATTTGCCGTACGTGAAGATTTAATTAAACCCAGCTTTATTACCGCAACCATTGGTTATGGCTCGATTGTGATTGGCTTGGGGATGCTGGGTTTACTGGCCTTGCTGGCTGGT
>JAAZCO010000400.1 GCA_012513235.1 Gammaproteobacteria bacterium | reverse complement strand
CCAAAGTACTCAGCAAATATATCTACGGTTATCACTAACGCGGTTGAGTCAAAGCACAAGCCAAACCCACATGCAGAAAACTTCTGTTGCTGTTGCTTCTAGCGTCACGCAAAAAACTAGCACACAACACCAATCTTCAACAAGTACTGCGCTAGTGATGTGGCAAGCGAAGCCATGGAGGGAAGAACAGCACTAGCGCAGTACGACACGCACAAGACTCTAGCTTCTGCTGTTACTCCTTTAGGTCATTTACAACGTACTTGTCGGCCTAAAGGCACGACCTACCCGACGGCAAACAGTATTAACACTGCAAACAACATCATTACTCAAACCACTGCAAACTCTCACGCAATGCCACCACCTCACCGACAATAATCAAACTCGGACTCTGCACTACCTCAACGCTCAACTGCTCAACCAAAGTTACCAAAGTCCCGACAAACACCCGCTGCCGCGGCGTCGTACCCTTCTCAATCACAGCAATCGGCGTACTCGGCGCGCGCCCCTGCACAATCAATTGCGCACAAATCACCGGTAAACACCCAAGCCCCATATAAAACACCACCGTCTGCATCGGCGCTGCAAGCTCAGTCCAGGGCAAATCCAACACCCCATCCAGCGCATGCCCAGTGACAAAACGCACCGATTGCGCATAATCGCGATGGGTCAATGGAATCCCCGCATAGGCCGAACACCCCGAAGCCGCAGTAATCCCCGGCACCACCTGAAAAGGAATCTGCTGCGCCGCCAACTCCTCAATCTCCTCACCACCACGCCCAAAAATAAAGGGATCGCCACCCTTGAGGCGCACCACACGCTTGCCCTGCCGCGCTAACTCCACCAACTTTTGATTGATCTGATCCTGCGGCACACTATGGTTCGACATCTGCTTGCCCACATACATCCGATCCGCATCACGACGGCATAAATCAAGAATCGCCGGCGCCACCAAACGGTCATAGAGCACCACATCCGCCTGCTGCATTAAACGCAACGCCTTAAAAGTCAGCAAATCCGGATCACCCGGCCCTGCACCGACTAAATACACCTCACCACGCACTTGCGCATCAGCACCTTGAATCTTCTCCAGCAACATCTGCTCAGCCTGCTGCTCACGGCCAGCAAAGATATGTTCAGCAACCTGCCCTTGAAACACATCCTCCCAAAACGCCCGCCGCGGCTGCACCTGAGGCAACAGCGCCCGCACCTGATCACGAAAACGCGCGGCCAATCCAGCTAAACGCCCATAACTGGCAGGCAAAAGCGTTTCAATTTTTGCTCGGACTAAACGCGCTAAGACAGGCGCATGCCCCGCTGTCGATAATGCAATAATCAAAGGTGAACGATCGACAATCGCCGGAAACATCACCGTAGATAACTCCGGCGCACCCACGGCATACACAGGAATACCCGCTGCCTGCGCTTGCTGAGCAATCGCAGCATTGACTTCAGACTGATCAGTAGTCGCCAGCACCAAACAACAACCAGCTAAATCGCTATCTTGATAGACACGCAACAGACATTGCCCGCCTTGCGCAGTCACGAGCTTGTGCAACTCATCACTGATCGTTGGAGTAATCACCCGTATGACCGCGCCCGCAGCTAAAACCACTCGCGCCTTGCGCAGCGCCATCTCACCACCACCGACCAGCAGCACATCACGCCCACGCAGCTTATGAAATAACGGCAAACAATCCATCATCAGACCCCTGATCCATAGTGAAAAATAACTGGCCAGCGCCACATAGCGCTAATGCAACATGCCCATTACAACAAAACGACATGCTCTAAATGCAAAACAGCGACTTAACCGAAATTAAGCCGCTGTCAAAAACCAGTACTGCATAGCGTCAGTGACTGCGCAAAATCACTTAACGAATAACGTCAAGACCGCCCATATACGGACGCAATGCCGCTGGCACAGCAATGCTGCCATCGGCCTGCTGATTATTCTCAATCACCGCAACCAGCGTACGACCTACCGCTAAACCTGAACCATTGAGCGTATGCACCAACTCAATTTTACCGCTTTCAGGATTGCGGAAACGCGTCTGCATACGGCGCGCTTGGAAATCAGTGCAGTTAGAGCACGAAGAAATCTCGCGGTACTTATCTTGGCTCGGAACCCAGACTTCAAGGTCATAGGTTTTGCTGGCGCCAAAGCCCATATCACCCGTACAGAGCGCCATTACACGGTAAGGCAGTTCCAAGGCTTGCAAAATTTTCTCGGCATGGCCGGTCAACTCTTCTAGCGCTTGGTACGAAGTGGCTGGATCAACAATCTGCACCAACTCAACTTTATCAAACTGATGCTGACGGATCATACCGCGTGTATCACGGCCCGAAGCACCGGCTTCACTACGGAAACACGGGCTGTGCGCCACCATTTTCAATGGCAAATGCGCCGCATCTAAAATCTCACCTGCGACAGTATTAGTCAGTGAGACTTCAGCCGTTGGGATCAAATACAACGGTGCTTGATCTTCACGTTCAATACGGAATAAATCTTCCGAAAACTTAGGCAACTGACCGGTGCCCTGCAATGCTGAAGCCTGCACCAAATACGGCGTGTACATTTCTTGATAGCCATGTTCAGAAGTATGCAGATCCAACATAAACTGCGCCAACGCACGGTGCAGACGGGCAATACCACCGCGCATCACCGCAAAGCGTGCACCGGATAACTTGGCTGCTGCTTCAAAATCCAAGCCCTGAATATTTTCACCCAACAGCACATGGTCCTGAACTGGGAAACCAAAGCTGCGTGGCGTACCCCAACTGCGCACTTCCACGTTTTCATCTTCATTGGCACCCTGCGGCACTGATTCGTGCGGCAGGTTCGGGATATTGAGCGCAATGGCATCAAGCTGCGCCTGAATAGCTTCCAACTCGCGCTTACCCGCTTCTAACTCACCACCGAGCTGATCCACTTGGGCTAATAAAGGGGCAATATCTTCACCACGCCCTTTGGCTTGACCAATCGACTTCGAACGACTGTTACGCTCCGCTTGCAACTGTTCGGTGCGCGTTTGCACCTCTTTGCGCTGTGCCTCTAGAGCTTCTAAAGCGGCTACATCAAGCTCAAAACCACGCTGTGCCAACTGCGCAGCGATGTCCTGTGGATTGTTGCGTAACAATTTTGAATCAAGCATAAAAAATATCCGTTCTTACAGAGAAAATTTAATCAGTGCCATGCCCAGCCAAGTCGCCAAT
>JAAZCO010000399.1 GCA_012513235.1 Gammaproteobacteria bacterium | reverse complement strand
TTAATTATAAGAATATACGGAGTAAAGTTAATGGGAAAGTTAAAAGGTAAACGCATACTTGTTGCCGGAAGTGCTCGAAATATTGGTGCCAAAACAGCTCAACGCCTAGTGGAAGAAGGCGCACAGGTTTTTTTAGGCGATATTGATGGTGAAAAAGTCAAAGCTGTAGCCGATCAACTGGGCGCAGGGTCTCAACAGTTTGACCTTGCTGACAAAGACTCATTAGAAAACCTGGTGAGTGCAGCAGTCAAGCACCTTGGTGGGCTGGACGGCATTGCCAATATCGCTGCGGATATTTCACCTGGCACCATCGGCAACGATGTTGATTTACTGGGCATGGACACAGCCATTTGGGAAAAAACCCTGAACTCCAACTTAATCGGCTACGCCCTGCTGATTAAGCATGCGCTCCCGCATTTAATAGAGTCGGGTTCGGGATCGATTGTAAACATTTCCTCCGGTTCTTACTTTGGAGGTGAGCCAACACGACCGGCATACGCGGCTGCAAAAGCAGGCGTTAACACCCTAACGCGACATGTTGCTTCACGCTGGGGCAAAGACAATATTCGTTGTAATGCTATTTCTCCAGGCATGATTGTTACCGAAACCGCGGGAGACTTAGTCTCAGAAGAATATATGAGCAAGATTTTAAGAGGCGTCCCACTGCCTCGACTCGGCGAGTCAAAAGACATTGCTAACGGTATTGTCTTTTTCCTCTCAGATGAAGCCGAGTGGATCACAGGTCAAGTACTCAGCATTAACGGTGGCAGCGCTTTTAGAGATTAAAGCAATCAAGTATTTTTGATTGTTGACCGAGTCAGCTCTTGCCAGCGCGCAGGAGCTGATTTTTGTACTTGGCTTTGCTTATGAGCTCGTGTCAAAGCGTGTGCAGCGATCCTACCTCAGTCAAATTCACGCAGTTCAAGCGCTCTAGCCGCATTGAGCTGCATTGGACAGAAGCCATACATGGGGGAACCGACGTACATGCCAGCCAATTCACACTGCGTGTCCCTATACACACGCCAGGCACTTTGCGATGACTCTAGTTTTTGCGCGTCGTCTGGGCTATCTGCTACCAACCGAGCATAGATAGAGTTGTAACGCTGCGTCATTTCGATTTCTGCTTGCTCTGCAACCTCTCCAGAACACTCCATGACCACCCCATTGTTGATGGAACCCGCCTGATCAAGGCACGCGCTATACAGATCGTCATATTCGGATGCCGTCTGGGCATTCACCCCAAGCGACACCATCAACAGCAACGAGTAACCCAGTGCGATCATTTTCATTTAATACTCTCTTGTGAAATAAGGGGGATGGGGCTGATGCTTAAGTTCAGCGGCAGTTTGTAAATGACGCAGCGAAAACGACGTGTTAGAAACTTACTTAACTGCATGCTCTGCAAATACTTTTAACTGATTTTCGTGAGACAACCAAGGAACTGAATGTGATGCCCAGATAAATGCCTGTGGTACTTTGTTTGGGTCTTGGTCTAGTGTTGCGA
>JAAZCO010000398.1 GCA_012513235.1 Gammaproteobacteria bacterium | reverse complement strand
TGCAAGCGCAAGAGTACGTCAGTGCTGAGCTGATTGAGCACTATTGCCAGGCGCTGCAGGTGCACAGTCGTTGGTTGCTACTCAGCAATCAAAGTGCGGATGCCTCTGTGCTCGGTTAAGAAAAACAGCTTCTGCAGCGCGATGCTCGAGCGGTGTCAATTCAGGCGTGGTGATCAGTGTGATGAACTGGTCGCCGCGCCTTTTTTGTTTTCAGCACTCGGCTGGCCATTTGCCGCGCAATCATCCCCCTCCAACGGCTTGCATCTAAAGCACTGCATCGCGTAATGGCCTTATACAACAAGGCTTTACTGGGGTTTGTTTCGTGTTTGTATTCGTGCTGCTTAAGCCTTAAGGATAGCGACTCTGGAGTGCCTGTAATCCTGTCGAAAGTGTGCGTTAGCAAGTCGCGTAGGTTGCGCACTAAAGCTGCGTAGGCGCGCGGGCCGTAGCTTCCAATAATCAGTACCGAAGCGACTGATAGGTCAGTTGTTGCATTTCCGTGGAGAACGCTATGTATAACAATAAAATCGCCAAACATATATTTATGCCCTTAGCCCTAGCTGGTGCTATTGCGGCAGCCAGCAGTCCAGCTCTCGCTGAAATTGTTTTGTATGACAAAGATGACACCACTTTCTCAACTGACGGTTACGTCAACGCTTTTTATGTGAACAGCAAAGTCGATCGCGCTGGGGATCAGTTCGATCGTCGTCAAACACGTATTAAAATGGGTTTCTTGCCTAACACGCTTGGTTTTAATATGGGTAAACAGATCGATGGGCTGAAGCTTGGGGCGCGCGCATCCTTTTGGGTCACCATCAACGACAGTGATGATAACGGCACCGGTACCGACATCGATGTGCGTCAGTTCTACGGAACGGCAGCAGGTGATTGGGGTGAAGTGCTGATCGGTAAAGATTTTGGTTTATTTGCCCGTTCCAATATTTTATTGGATGAGTTGCTCACAGGTTACGGTCAAGTCAGCGACACGCTGGGCCTCGTGGATGGCGGCGGTGTGTCCTTTGGTAATATCGGTAGCGGCTATCCCTATCCATTCCCCACCTCACAAATTACTTATCGCTCACCAGTAATGGGTGGTGCGCGTATTGCTGTTGGTGTGATGGATCCAGTGGATACTAATGACAGCAGTGCACTGGGTAAGGCGTATCAGAAGAACCCACGCTTTGAATCAGAACTGACCTATCAATTTGATGTGGCTGGCGCAGAAATTTACTCATGGCTCAACGGTGGTTACCAAACTTCAGAAAACACCGACAGCACAGTTAAAAATGTCACTTCCAAGGGCTTAGGCTATGGCGTACAAGCCAAGATGGGCAACTTCAGCGTCAGTGGCTCGGGCTTTACCGCTAAAGGCATCAATCCTTTCTTTACCAATAACGCCGGCAACGCCACTTTGCGCGATATCGACAGTAAAGGTTACTTAGCGCAGGGCTCTTACCGCTTTGGTAAAAACCGCGTGGCATTAAGCTATGGCAAAACCAAAGACGATGGCAACGGCGCAGTGGCGACCGGTGCTGATTACGAAACCCGTGGTGTGGCGTTATTTCACACCATCAACAGCAATTTAAGTCTGGTGGCGGAATACAACCAGTTTGAAATTCGTGGCCACAAAAATAACAGTCTGGTGAATGAAGACACTGATACCTTTGCCGTGGGTGCGGTACTGACCTGGTAAATCGTTTGTGCTGAACCCCAGCCAGAAGTGTGTATGCCTTCTGGCTTTTTTGTGGCTGCTACTTTAGTAGGTGCTACTCGCCACT
>JAAZCO010000397.1 GCA_012513235.1 Gammaproteobacteria bacterium | reverse complement strand
TGGATTATTATTTGCTAGCTGATCGTCGCTACAGCGAAGGTATTGACGATCAACTGACTGTACTGGATGCACAGCGCTTACTCTTTGATGCTAAGCAAAAGCGCATCACCACACAGTTTGCGCAGCTGGTCAGTGAAATCAATCTGTATAAAGCCCTCGGTGGCGGTTATACCGATGAGCAGTTAAGTAAACAATAACCCACTGCTGCACACAAAAACGGGCGCTCTGCTAATGCAGGCGCCCGTTTTTTATCTGACTTTTGTCATAGTGCTTATAGCGTCACTGTGCTACTGAGCAGCCTGCTCGCTCGCTAACAGCCTTGCCTCCACCTCATTGATCGGCAGTGGATGACTGAAAAAGTAGCCTTGAAAGGCTTTACAGCCATTTTCTAACAGCCAATCCAGTTGTTGTTGCGTCTCCACGCCTTCGGCCACAACATTCAGATCCAAGCTCTTGGCCAGCGCCATAATAGTACGAGCAATGGCAGCGTGACTGGGGTCATCAAAAATATCATCGACAAAGGATTTATCAATTTTCAACTGATCAAGCGGCAACATCTTTAAGTAACTCAAAGATGAATACCCGGTACCAAAATCATCTAATGAAAATCTAATACCTAATTGACGCAAGGTTTCCATTTTCACAATGGTGCTATCAATGTTGTCGTGCAGCATACTTTCGGTCAACTCTAGGCGCAAACGGTCAGCGCGCGCACCCGTACGTTGCAAGACCTCTTGAATCTGCTCAGCGAAACCTACTTGATTAAACTGACGGGCACTGACGTTCACCGCAAGCGTCCAATGCGCACGCTCAGGCTGCCTATTCCATTGCGCAAGCTGCTGACAAGCGCTCTCTAAAATCCATGCGCCAATAGGGATAATCAACCCACTTTGCTCGGCCAATGGAATAAAGTCCACTGGTGAAATAGGTCCTCGCTCAGGATGAAACCAACGTACTAAAGCCTCAAAACCTAGAGTTTTTTGCTCTGTATTCACCACTGGCTGGTAAAACAACACCAACTCATCGCGCTCAAGCACCTTACGCAAGTCTTGCAAAATCATAGCGCGTTGATTGGTCTCTTCTTGCAAAGCAGCTTCAAAAAAGCACAACTGATTACGACCCGCCTCTTTGGCGCTGTATAGGGCAATATCCGCTTGTTTGATCAACTCTTCAGAATCGTCATCAAAGGCTTCAAATAGCACCACGCCTAAGCTTGGGGTGACATTTAACTGATGCGCGCCGAGCAGGTAAGGCTCAGCTAATGCATTGCGAATTTTCTCACCAATATGTTTAGTATTAGCAATGGCCGAAGCGGAATCAAAACCCACTTTGTCTAAGATAATCACAAACTCATCGCCGCCCAGTCGCGCGACAGTATCGACTTTACGCACACAGTCCGTCAGGCGCTGAGCAATTTTTCTCAGCAACTCATCCCCCAAAGCGTGGCCCAAGGTATCGTTTACTTCTTTAAAGTGATCCAAATCCATCAGCAACACCGCACCAAAGCCTGGGTAGCGCTCTTTACTTTGAATGGTTTTAATCAGGCGATCATTCATCAGACGGCGATTGGGTAAACCGGTCAAGGCATCATGCAAAGCCATGCGCTGAGTTTCTGCCTCAGCTTCTTTTCTAGAAGTAATATCGGCACGAATCGCCACATACTGATCAGGCTTACCATCCTTACCAAAGAAAGGCACGATGCTTGATTGCACCCAATACAAAGAGCCATCTTTAGCTCTATTGCACACTTCACCATTCCACACCTCACCGCGAGTAATGGTGCTCCACAGATCGGTAAAAAATTCTTTGGGATGGTGACCAGAGTTGATCACTTTATGCGTGCGACCAATCAAGTCTTCACGTGGATACTGAGAAATAGTACAGAACTTATCATTCACGCGAGTAATCACTCCGCGTGAATCTGTTACCGCAACAATAGCATGGGCATCCAACGCCATTTTCAACTCATTGATTTCTTTTTGCGATGCTTTTAAAGCCTGTCGATTATGCTCATAAGTATACAAACCTATAAATACGGCTATATAAATAAAAGCATAAGCAGCCACGCTGTATAGATGTTCTAGCGCAGCAAAAGCAGGGATATTCAGCACTAACACCGAGGCCAGCTCACGCATCCCGAGCAGAAAAAAAGCCACCCCAAGACACAGCAATAAGCGGCTTTGCACTCTTTTAGCGCGTAAAAACAGCAGTAAAGCTAAAGTGAAGTTGACCAAAGCAAAAGCCATTTCATAACTGGCCTGAAACCCATCCAACTGTAGCGCAGTTGCAAATGCTACGTCATTCACATATATCGCTACCACCACAATGAGTACAGCTGCGATGCATATTAAGTAAGCGGCATTTGCGTTTACAAAATATTGAAAGACAGTTCTCATTCATATCCCTATTGATTGATTAGGTAGCCATCAGCAATAACAACTGAGTCCAGACTTAGTAGAGACAGGTTGTGCAGGCTAACGTACACAACCTGCACAGCCATAGACTTAGTCTGCACGCTTAGGCGATAAGAGCTCAATTTTATAGCCATCGGGATCTTCCACAAAAGCTAAAATACTTGAACCGTGCAGCATAGGTCCTGGTTCGCGAGTAATTTTACCACCACGCGCACGAATATCGTCACAAGCTTGATACACATCCGCCACTTCTAGCGCGATATGACCGTAACCGTCACCTAAATCGTATTGTTTAACATCCCAATTATGGGTCAACTCAATCACACTGTTGCTGGCCTCATCACCGTAACCGACAAAAGCCAAAGTGAAT
>JAAZCO010000396.1 GCA_012513235.1 Gammaproteobacteria bacterium | reverse complement strand
CAATGCCCGCTCTACGTTCAATCACAACTCGCTGTTTAGCGCTTAAACCACCGCACCCAACTGGAAGATCGGCAAGTACATGGCAATAATCAAACCACCAACCAACACACCCAGCACCGACATAATAAGCGGCTCCATCAAAGAGGTCAGACCGTCCACCGCGTTATCCACTTCAGCTTCATAATAGGAGGCGACCTTATCGAGCATGCTATCGAGCGCACCCGACTCCTCACCAATGGACGTCATTTGCAGCGCCATCGACGGAAACACCCCCGTGGAGCGCATTGACACGTTGAGCTGCATACCGCTGGACACATCGGCTTTGACCTTCATCACCGCGTTTCTAAACACCACGTTACCAGTCGCGCCGGCCACCGAGTCCAAAGCATCCACCAAAGGCACACCAGCAGAGAAGGTTGTGGCCAAGGTACGGCCAAAACGCGCCACCGAGGACTTATAAATAATATCGCCCACAATAGGCGCTTTCAGCAGCATTCGGTCAACGTTATCGCGAAACTTCTCTGAACTGCGATGAAAATGGCGAAAGGCAAAAAACAGCGCCACCATCCCCAGCACAATATACAAACCCGATTCTTGCACAAACTCAGAAATCCCAATCACCATCTGAGTAAAGGCCGGCAGCTCAGCATCAAAGCTGGCAAACACTTCCTCAAACTGCGGCACCACCTTAATCAGCAAAATCGCTGTCACAATAAAGGCTACCGCAACCACGGCAATAGGGTAGTTCATGGCTTTCTTGATTTTAGACTTGAGCGCTTCAGTCTTTTCTTTATAGGTGGCGACGCGATCGAGCAGCACTTCTAAGGCACCCGCCTGCTCACCGGCCTCAACCAAGTTGCAATACAGACCGTCAAAATACTGAGGATGCTTACGCAATGAGCCGGCAAAGGTATTACCGCCAGCAATATCAGTTTTAACCGACTCCACCAAACTGCGCATATTGGGATTGTCTAAACCCTCAGCAATAATGTCAAAGGACTGCAGCAGCGGCACACCGGACTTCATCATGGTCGCCATCTGCCGGGTGAACATAGCAATGTCCATCGGCTTGATTTTTTTACCACTACCAAACAGCGACTTACCTTTTTTACGCACCTTAGTTGGCGTAATACCTTGCTTGCGCAATTGCGCTTTAATCAAGGCCAAGTCATGGCCAGCCATTTCGCCGGTGATGGTTGCGCCTTGGCGGTTTTTGCCTTCCCAGGCATAGGTACTTACTTTAGGTATTTTTGCCGCCATAGTGTTTAGTCCTTAGTCACACGGTTAACTTCTGCAAGGCTGGTGACGCCCTGAATCACTTTCAGCAAGCCTGAGGCACGCAGACTACTAAAACCATCTTTACGCATCTGCGCATCAATCTCGATGGCGTTAGCATCTTGCATAATAATTTTCTGCAAGGCGGGAGTGCTTTTCACCACCTCATAGATACCCACACGGCCTTTATAACCGGCATGGCAGTTATCACAACCATTGGCATCGTACACAGTAAAAGTACCTAATTGCTCAGGGGTAAAGCCTTCATCGAGCAAGGCCTCATCCGGTACTTCAATCGCCTTTTTACAACTGCACAAACGACGCGCCAAACGCTGAGCAATAATCAGGTTGATTGAGGTGGCAATATTAAAACTGGCCACGCCCATATTGCGCAAACGGTTGAGGGTTTCTGCGGCACTGTTGGTGTGCAAAGTCGACATCACCATGTGCCCGGTTTGCGCAGCTTTAATGGCGATCTCGGCAGTTTCTAGATCTCGAATCTCACCGACCATGATCACGTCCGGGTCTTGACGTAAAAAGGCACGCAAGGCGGTAGCAAAATCCAAGCCCTGCTTGGGATTGACGTTCACCTGGTTAATACCTTCCAAGTTAATCTCCACCGGATCTTCCGCGGTGGAGATATTCACATCATCGGTATTAAGAATATTTAAGCCGGTGTACAAAGACACCGTTTTACCGGAACCGGTCGGGCCAGTCACCAGAATCATCCCTTGTGGTTTGCTCAAGGCATCCAGATACAGCTGTTTTTGATCTGGCTCATAACCCAGCGCATCAATCCCCATTTGCGCACTGCTGGAATCCAAAATACGCATTACCACTTTCTCGCCCCACAAGGTGGGCAAGGTGCTCACACGGAAGTCGATGGATTTATTACTGGATATTTTTAGTTTAATACGGCCATCTTGCGGTTTACGGCGCTCAGAGATATCCATCGAGGCCATGATTTTTAAACGCGCAGTAATACGGTCACGCAATTGTGAAGGCGGCGTGGCGGTTTGAAACAACACTCCATCAATACGAAAGCGCACGCGGTAAGTTTTCTCATAGGGCTCAAAGTGCAAATCCGACGCACCGCTTTTAATCGCATCCAGCAGCATTTTATTGACAAAACGCACCACAGGCGTTTCATCCAGCTCAGCACTTTGCCCGACATCACGCGCTTCGGTGTCTTGTAAATCAAGATTATCCAGCTCGTCATCATTGATCCCTTCCAACCCACCCGTCACCGACTGGTACAGGGTATCAATGGCTTGCCCGAGCTTATCGTCTTCAACCAATAAGGCTTCGACCAACAGGCCGGTACTGAACTGAATATCCTTGACTGCCTGCAAACTACCCGGATCCGATACCGCGACAAACAACTTATTAGCATGTTTATACAAGGGTAAAGCACGGTATTGCCGCGCGAGTTTTTCGCTGATTAAGTCTTTAGGAAAGACCTCAGGGTTCATCGCTTTTAAATCAAAATACGGAATACCAAACTGCTCACCGGCCACGCGCATGAGGATATTGCTTTTGACTAATTTATTTTGCGCCAGCCAAGTGACCAACGACATTTTATTTTGCTTGGCACGAAGCACCGCGTCGGCGGCTTTCTTTTCGTCGAGAAGGCCGGTCTCAACCAATTGCTTGGCGAGGCCGATTAAATTAACTGCATCATTCATCTATTGTGTCCTGCGCGCATATATATAAGCATTATGCCGCTACTTATAGCCCACAAGACAGCCTGCTGCAAAATTCTCCCGGGCTTTTTCACAGGCAGCGACATAAAAACGTCACCCGCCACATTCACTACCGCGCAATTTTGCGTGCAGAGTGACAATTTTTGTCACTCTATGACGCCTTACATACAATGTGGCCAATCTCGTAACCCCCTCTTGTGCGGCCAATTCTATCCATACGCGGCGTGGGCTTCTGAACCGCGCGGGCATAAATGCCCGCGCCACCTCATACACAGCAACCGTAGGGCGGGCACTTGTGCCCGCCAATCTCGCCAACCTCATACTTGGTATAATTCTTGCTTTGCATATAGCAGGTCTATGACCTTCACATAAAATATAAGGAGCTTCAAAATGAAAGCACAAATGCAAAAGGGTTTTACCCTAATTGAGTTAATGATCGTAGTAGCGATTATTGGTATTTTGGCGGCGGTGGCGTTGCCTGCTTATCAGGATTACACCAAGCGCGCACACGTTTCTGAAGGCATAGTTCTTGCTGCTGGCGCAAAAACAGCAGTAACTGAATATTACTCTTCAGAAGCAAAGTGGCCAACTTCTAACGCAATGGCTGGTTTACCAACAGACACAGCTATCAAAGGCAATGCTGTGACTAAGGTTGCAATAGGGGCTAATGGTATAATTACTGTTACTTACAATGAAAAAGTATCTAAAGAAGCAACTGACATAATATTTACACCAACAGCATCAGAAGAAGGCGGCTCTATTGAGTGGGCTTGCAACAAAGGCTCAGTTGATAATAAATACCGCCCAGCAAACTGTCGCAAGAGCTAATAGCAAGAACAAAATTAAAGCACACAACTATAAACTATAGAAGTGTGCTTTTTTATTTATCCATAACCGCAGATAAAACATTGCTACTTAACAAAAAAATATACATTATAATACTGCTAACATTTACAGTATCAACTATTGAAATACCAGATTACAACATAGACTGGAATGACAGCCAAAGAATATTTCAAATAATACTAATAATAGCATCTTCAGCTATAATAATATTTAAAAAAAATACAGTAAATTTAAAAACAGCCTACTTAGTACTAGCGTTAGGTTTAATATCGTCTTTAAACGCACAACATTATGATATTGCTCTAAAAGAATGGGGACGCTATGCAGGTCTTTTAATTATAACTCTATTAACAGCACAACTATCCGAAACAAAAAAAACACTTAAATTAATTCTATATATACTAGCAGCATCAGCCTTTATAAATTCATTTCAATTTATAGTATCTTATGCGGCAGCTTTTTCTACTGGAATATTAAAGCTCAATGCCGATTTACTATTAAATGGATTTTCAAATCCTCGCTTCCTAAACCAATTTCAAATGCTATTTATGCCTATTCTTGCATATCTAGCACTGCATCACTGGCAAGCAACACACCGCTATAGCAAATTACTCGCTGTAGTTTTATTTAGCACATTGCTTATTCATTGGTGTATTGCTTTTACTCTAGGTAGTCGCGGCTTATGGCTGGGCTTAGCCGTATGCTACGCTGGATTAATTATTTTATTTCCAAAATTCTGGCGATTACTTGCAGTTCAGGCTTCAGCTGGAGTATTAGGTTTCACCCTTTACTATTTTATGTTTTTTATCGTCCCAGAGTGGGTTGGGATCGAAGCATCAGTACGTAATAACTTACGGCTTGGGATGTCTGGTCGTGAAGTGATATGGCAAATGGCATGGGATATGTTTTTGGCTCATCCTTTACTGGGGGTTGGCCCAATGCATTTTTCTGCTGTAGTTAACTCAATTGCTGCACACCCACACCAAGTTGTACTTCAATGGCTAGCAGAGTGGGGATTACTCGCAACATTAGCTGCTATATTTGTAGCTTTTAGCGGTATGCTGCATGGCTTGAAGGTGATTCGATCAA
The DNA here is from genome assembly GCA_012513235.1 of Gammaproteobacteria bacterium. Taxonomy (GTDB): domain Bacteria; phylum Pseudomonadota; class Gammaproteobacteria; order Pseudomonadales; family Pseudomonadaceae; genus Denitrificimonas. Next base: position 4,194 of record JAAZCO010000396.1, on the reverse strand, counting down.
ATGCAGAGGAACATATTGATGCTGCCTTATGGATGAGCATCCTCGGCGCGCTTGCTTTAGCGCAAGTCGATGGCGTTTTTGTTATGCCCTACACTGAAACATGGTTAGCGATAATTGTTGGGCTCGCTCTTTCACGCTGGGCTAAAACTCACTACGAAAGTCGCTGGCAAACTTACTTTTTACGAACACTAGCTATATCTGTGATATTTATTTTTGGAAATGTACTTATTAATGAAGCACCTACATTAATAGAAGATAGCAAAGCTCATATGGAAAAACATGGGACAGGCTTCACTCCGCGTTTTTGGATGCAAGGCTGGATACCTATGGATGGAAAGTGACTCCCTACAACTTAGTATCAAAATAGATTTAACATTTAAAGTAAAACCATAGCTTAAAAGCAAGGATTTATATGAAATTACAACAGGAGAATGGTTTTACTCTGATCGAACTCATGATCGTCATTGCAATTATTGGCATTTTAGCGGCTATTGCACTGCCGGCATATCAAGACTATATAATTCGTATAAAAATAACTGAAGGTCTAACTTTAGCTATACCAGCAAAAACTGCAGTTATAGAATCAGCAGCATCACAGGGCGATTTAACAACAGTTACTGAAGCCAATAGTGGTTATGTATTCCCAAAAGACGGGACAAATTATGTAGAATCGATTGTTATCACACTAGGAGGCGTCATTACTGTAACAACAAAAAACACAGGAGCTACAGAAGACCCTATCTTCACTCTATCTCCAGTTCAAAAAAACTCATCATCGGCAATAATATGGAAATGCAAAAAGATCGTAGGTTCAAATAGACATTTACCAACAAACTGCCGTACAACTTCATAAAAAATAGTAATATTTTATAAACAAAAAGTATCCACACACTACTTAATTTAGTGGTGAATTATTTACCCACCCGACCTCTTCGCCACAAACCCTCGCTTCCGCAACTCCTCCAGCAACACCTCAACCATATCCCCCTGTATCTCAATCACCCCCTCTTTCAACGCTCCACCACAACCACAACGCTTCTTCAGTGCTGCTGTCAGCTCTTTCAGTTCCTCTAGCGCTAAGCACAATCCCGAAATCGTCGTAACTGTTTTACCACCACGCCCTTTGCTTTCACGACGTACACGGGCGATGCCATCGCCATCACTATTTAATGGTCCAGCAGTGCAGATGCATGCAGCTTCCGGTTGTGCGCAGTCTGGGCAATGGCGGCCACTGTCGGTTGAATACACCAGACCACTGAGGGCAGCAAAAGGATTAGCGTTTTTCATCGGGTTACACACTCCACAATCAAGATATTATATTCAGTTTTAAAGTCGTTACGCACAGCTAGGGGGATTGCTTCGCTACGCTCGCAATGACGAAAAACTCACAACCAACGACGCACGCGCCCCATATACTCGCGGTAATCATCACCAAAGTGCTGCACCAGCAAGCGCTCTTCATGGCGAATCACGCCCATACTCACAACCACAATCACCACCGGCAAAAACAGCCACGCCCACACATCGGCAAACAGCAGCGCCGCGCCGATGTACAGCAGGGTATCGGCGACATAAATCGGATTACGGGTGACACGAAATGGGCCTTCGGTGATCAGGTGTTGCGGCTTGCCGTAGGGGTTGAGCGTAGTTTTGCGCCACAGCATCAGCCAGGCCGTCCAGCACATCAGTAACACACCGGCATCAATCGCTGTCCAGCCAAAAAACCAGGTCCACGGATTACTTGCCAGCGGCCAGGGCCACAGCGTACTCAGTGCCCACGCCAGCAAAAAAAACGCAACATACACCAGCGGCGCAGGAAGGATAAAATATGGCTTACGCATAGGGATCGACCTTGCAGGTTAAGATAGGCCCTAATATACCTTGCTCCACCAGCAAGTGCATGAGCAATTGAGCCTAGCGGTGGCGGGTAGAAAACGATGATACCTACGCAAAAACGCCCTATATCGATGACAACCGCACAAAAACAATTAGAAACAGCACATTTTACGCTGAATCGATTATTTGGCAGAAAATACACGCCTAACAACACAAGCCCATCGGCAAACTGTGAACTGCGTCACACTTTGCGCATTTTGATTTGCCTTTTTAATCTGTGCGGCTTTAATGGTTGGCCAATAATAAAATAAGGCGCAGCCATGCAGCAGTTAGCCAAGGTTATTCATCACGGTGCCAAAAATGGCGTGACCGGCTCTTGTCATCAGATATTTATTGATGCTGACACGAGTTTTCTGATTGATTGCGGATTATTTCAAGGCGCCGAAACCTCACCCGAAGGCCGCGCTAGCAGTGAACAACTGGAGATTGAGTTTGATATCAGCACGGTTAAAGCTCTGATTGTCACCCATGTGCATATTGACCATGTAGGGCGTATTCCCTATTTACTCGCAGCGGGCTTTAAGGGGCCGATTATTTGCAGTGAACCTTCAGCTAAATTGCTGCCGGTGGTACTAGAAGATGCCTTTAAGCTTGGCGTGAGTCGGGATCAGCACTTAGTTGAGCAATATATCCAACTGGTGTCTAAGCGCATTATTGCCCTGCCCTATAATCAATGGCTGCCGATGCTTAAAGCGCCGCTACCCACAGTGAATATTCGCCTGCAACGTGCTGGGCATATTCTCGGTTCGGCTTTTATTGAGTTGGAGATACAGGCCGCTGGGCAAAAGACCAAACAGCGCGTGGTGTTCTCAGGGGATTTAGGTGCGCCCTATGCGCCGATTTTGTCCGCTCCCAAGCCTGCTTACCGTGCTGACCTAGTGATTCTGGAAAGCACCTACGGTGATCGCCAACATGCCAGCCGCAAAGACCGTCGCCAGCGTTTACAGACCATGATTGAGCACGCCTTGCGCGACCAAGGCACGGTATTGATTCCCGCTTTTAGTATTGGCCGCACGCAAGAGTTGCTCTATGAACTGGAAGATATTGTGCACCGCAACCGCTGCCAAACCTGCCTGACCAGCAGTAGCGATTTGCTTAACGAAGGCGATAAGCCTAAGCACGGCTCGGTCTGGCACGATATTCCGATTATTTTAGATTCGCCATTGGCCAGCCGCTTTACCCAAGTCTACGGCCAACTGCAAAGCTACTGGGACAAAGAAGCGCAGCAACGGGTCAATAAAGGCCGCAACCCGCTGGACTTTAAACAACTGATCACCATTGATAGCCATGCCGATCATCAACGTATGGTTCAGCATCTGGTCAAGACGGCACGCCCCGCGATTGTGATTGCTGGCGGCGGCATGTGCAGCGGTGGGCGCATTGTCAATTACCTCGAAGCCATGCTCGACGACCCTCGTCACAATGTACTGTTTGTCGGTTATCAAGCCAACGGCACCCTCGGTAGCCAGATTCAAAAATATGGGCCGCGCGGTGGCTATGTCGAGATCAACCGTAAACGCATTGATATCCGCGCCGAAATCACCACGCTGGGTGGTTACTCAGCGCATGCGGATCAGGCCAGTTTGGTGCGCTTTATCACAGGGATGCGCAAGTGGCCGCAACAGGTGCGTTTGATTCATGGCGAGACGCGGGCGAAGGAGGCGTTGCGGGAGAAAATATTAGCGGCGTATGCAGTGAAGGGGCATCAGGGGGAGGTGGTGATACCCAGCTAACTTAAACTTAGGGGCAGATTTAGCGCACAGGTATGGTGCGCTAAATCTATCGAGCAGGTCTTTAACCTAGCGTTTCCAACATTTTTTCATATCACCGGCACTGCCTTTTTTACCTCGATGATCAATTGTGAGTGTGCCGCATGTATCTCCACTCATCGATCCAACGGGTTCTGCCTGCACAGTGTAGGTTTGCGCTGTGACCCCTTTTGCCAGTGACAACTTATAGGCTGCAGTACCACCATCTTTTGGACTGCTGGTAAAAGGCAGACTCGGCGCATTACCTGTTTGTCCGCCGGCTAGATAACCACCCTTATCGGTGTAATGCCGCTCCATAAACTGCGCCAACTCCATAAGCGAAGCCTGCGCATCAGCACGACGCGCCTGTTTGACATAGTCTTGATACGAGGGGTAAGCGATTGAGGATAAAATCCCAATAATCACCACCACAATCATCACTTCAATCAAAGTGAAGCCCGCTGAGCGTCGTGCAGTTAGTGCCATAGTTAATCTACTCATTCAGTTGTATTACCTTACTTGGCGCCAGGATTGCAATGTAGTTGTCGGT
>JAAZCO010000395.1 GCA_012513235.1 Gammaproteobacteria bacterium | reverse complement strand
GCTGCAGATGCGTTATCATCCTGTGTCTCTTCAGGTGATACTGTGTCAGCGTCTGGCGCTGCTTGTTTTGCTTTATTTTTGTCGCCGGAACCAAACATAGAAAAGGCTTTCTCAGCAGTTCACCGTATCTGTACTGTGACTCACGTAAATACATACAGATATGGTTGTTAATAAAATGGTTGCGTATCCTAGCACTTCTAGGCACTGGGTAGCTAAACTCAACGCGCAGTTTTAAAGGTTCAATTATGAAAATATACTTAGGTTACATCGCACTATTTCTTTCCAGTACATTTATCACCCCTGCCGTTGCACAGAGTGCCACCACAGAGTTCAGCTTGGACAATGGCCTTAAGGTCATAGTTCGCGAAGACCATCGCGCACCCGTGGTGGTTAGCCAGCTTTGGTATAAAGTCGGCTCCAGTTACGAAACCCCAGGCAGCACAGGTTTAGCTCACGCGCTGGAACATATGATGTTCAAAGGTAGCAGCAAATTAGGCCCGGGTGAATCATCGCGCATTTTACGCGAGCTCGGCGCTGAAGAAAACGCCTTTACCAGCGACGATTACACTGCGTATTACCAAGTATTGGCCCGTGACCGCTTAGAAGTGGCACTGGAAATGGAAGCTGACCGTCTGGCCAGCCTGACCTTGCCTGAAGATGAGTTTCTGCGTGAAATCGAAGTGATTAAAGAAGAGCGTCGCATGCGCACCGATGATCGCCCCAGTGGTTTGGCCTATGAGCGTTTTAAAGCCCTAGCCTATCCAGCCAGCAGCTACCATATTCCGACCATCGGCTGGATGCATGACTTAGAGCGCATGACCATCGCTGACCTGCGCGACTGGCACGAGCGCTGGTATGCACCCAATAACGCTACTTTAGTGATTGTCGGTGACGTGCAACCCGATGAAATCAAAACCTTAGTCACCCGCTACTTTGCCAAGATTCCTGCGCGCCCAACGCCAGCAGTCAAGCATCCCAAGGAGCTGGATGAGCCAGGCGAGCGCAGCCTCACCCTGTATCTTAAAACTCAATTACCCAGCGTGATGATGGGCTTTAATGTACCCAGCCTCGCCAGCACTGCCAACGCAACCGAAGTACATGCTCTGCGCTTAATCAGCGCGTTATTGGACGGTGGCAGCAGCAGTCGCATTCCAACCCAATTAGTGCGTGAACAAGAATTGGTCGCAGGCGCCTCGGCTTGGTACAACGCCTTCTCGCGCGGTGATAGCTTATTTGTTTTATCTGCCACGCCGAATGTGCAAAAAGGTAAAAACATCACACAAACTGAAGCGGGCCTCTGGCAGCAACTCAAGCAACTGCAAGACGCAGCACCGAGTAGCGCTGAGTTAGCTCGCGTACGCGCGCAAGTGGTGGCTGCAGAAGTCTACGCACAGGATTCAATCACCAGCCAAGCCAACAGCATTGGCCAGCTGGAAAGTGTTGGTCTGTCTTGGCAGATTCAAGACACTGACCTCGCCGCTTTAGAAGCTGTGACGCCAGCAGATATTCAAGCCGCAGCGAAGAAATTCTTTACTAAAACTCGACTGACCACAGCCTATGTTTACCCAGAGGAGGCACGTCCATGATGGCCCTGCGTGTATTGAGTGCAAGCCTACTAAGTAGCGCACTATTAATCAGTGTCGGTTGCAGCAACTTAAGCCAATCCTC
>JAAZCO010000394.1 GCA_012513235.1 Gammaproteobacteria bacterium | reverse complement strand
TACGGTTTGTTTATCGGCACCTTTGTGTATCGTGAGCTGACGTGGTCAAGCTTGGTCGATATGCTCAACGAGGCGGTTAAAATCTCGGGCGTGGTGTTAATCATTATTGCCTTAGCCGGTATTTTTGCTTGGGCGGGGACTGCTCTGGGCACTTTTACTCGTTTAGCCGATGTTATCTTGTCGATTTCTGACAGCGCACTGGTCTTACTGTTATTAGTGATGCTGCTGGTGTTGTTGGCGGGGATGTTGTTGGATGCGATTTCCATCTACTTGATCTTAACGCCGATTCTGGTGCCGTTAATCCAGCACTTTGAGTGGAATCCAGTGTGGTTTGGTATTTTGCTGGCGATGAATATTGCCATTGGCCAGTTCACACCGCCGGTTGCCATTAATCTGATGGTGACAACGAAAGTGGCCAATATACGGCTCGAGGAAACCTTTGGCTGGGCGATGTTATTTATGGTCACCATGTTCAGTGCGCTCTTGCTGGTCTTGTTTTTCCCGCAAATTGCGCTGTGGTTACCTGAGTATTTAGGGTATTCGACAACTTGAGTTTGATGGTGAAAATAGACTACTTATGACGACTTCGCTTAATCTTCTTTATTCCTTTCGACGTTGCCCTTACGCCATGCGCGCGCGTTTGGGCATTTTATTTGCTGAGCTGCAGGTGGAGTTGCGTGAGATTGTTTTGCGTAATAAACCGGCACAGATGCTCGCGATCAGCCCCAAAGGTACAGTGCCAGTGTTGCAGTGTGCGGATGGTACTGTGGTTGCAGAGAGTCGAGAAATAATGTTGTGGGCGCTGGCGCAGCACGATCCGCACGGGTTATTAGATGCTGAAGTGTTGCCGCAGGCTAGTGCGCTGATTGAGCAAAACGACAATGAATTTAAGCAGTGGCTGGATCGTTATAAGTATGCAGATCGTCACCCTGAAATGACCCAGCTTGAGTATCGCCAGCGCGGGGAAGTGTTTTTGCAGCAGCTAGAAGAGCTGCTGACTGACAAACTTTTTCTGTTGGGCGATAAAGCCAGCGTTGCTGATATTGGTGTCATGCCGTTTGTGCGCCAATTTGCGCATGTGGATCGTGATGTTTTTTACACTCTGCCGTATCCAAATCTGCAGCGTTGGTTGGATTATTGGTTGCAGCATCCGTTTTTTGTGCAAGCTATGATTAAATTTCAACCTTGGCAAGAGGGTGATGAATTACTGGTTTTTCCAGCTTAAGTTAAAGCGTCGGCGCCTTTATATATGGGGTTATAGCGGCACTTAGCTAACAGGGAAATGATTCATATAGTCTGCAAGTATTTCCTCCAATAACAGTCATAGAAAATAAGCTGAGGGTAGCGAAGCTGGACTGTTGCTTGTACCCTTCCTGCTCGACATAAATTTACTTCAGTAATAACTTAGGTATATTTTGCTACGGTCAGCACAGTGCTACAGCCCAATTTCAGCAGTGCGAACGACCGTCTAGATGTATGAGGATGATATGGACGACTCGGATAAACCCGACGAAAACACAGGGCAACTAAAGCAAAATACTTTTCTGGCGGTGCTTGATTCAATCGATCGAGGGCTTGGCTGGATTGAGCGTACCCTCATTGCTAGCAGCGTATTGTTGATGGCTTTTTTGATGAGTGCTCACGTCGTCGGTAATCTTCTTTTCAATCGTGGTATTCCCGGTACCTATGAAATCACAGAAATGCTCATTGTGATTATCACCTTTGTCGGCGTTGGTTATGCCGCTCGTCATGCCCGCCACATCCGTATGTCAGCCTTCTACGACATTCTCAATCAGCGCTGGCGCAAAGTTTTGCTGATCATTATCAGTGTCGGTACTGCTACCTTGATGTTTTACTTCGCTTACAAGTCCGCACAATACGATCTTGCCCTCTATGCTCGTGGGCGTACCAGTTCTGCTTTACATATACCGATGTGGGTGGTCAATCTGGCGTTACCCGCTGGCTTTACTTTGGCGGGTGTTCAGTACGTTTTGACCACTATACGTAACCTGGCCAGCCCCGGTATTTACCGTTCGTTCCGTGAAAAAGAAAAGTACGCAGATCTACCGCTTGATAACAGTGGTGAGCATCGGTGCCCAAAAGGCCCGTCGGCCCATAACGCAACTCACATAACTGACTGACGCGGAGCAGAAAATGTTAACCCTATTGCTTGTAACCATGGTCGTCCTGCTCTTACTTGGTTTCCCGATGATGGTGCCTTTGGCCGTGGGTACACTCTTTATGATGTTTACGGATATGACCTTTTTCGGTCCTGATCAGGCTGTAAGTTGGATGGTCAATGGCGTGGGGAGTTGGGTGCTGGCTGCCGTGCCGATGTTTATTTTTGCCGCCGACATCCTGACCAAAGGCCATACCGCGAATCGCTTGCTGGATTTGGTGGACTCTTTTACCCGTCATGTTCGTGGTGGACTGCCGATGACTACAGCTATTTCCTGTGCTCTGTTCGGTGCCGTTTCAGGTTCAACTCAAGCGACAGTTGTGGCCATGGGTGGGCCGATGCGTCCGCGATTGCTGGCTAAGGGCTATCCGGACTCCTTTACGCTGGCGCTAATCATTAACGCCAGTGATGTGGCGCTGCTGATTCCTCCAAGCATTGGTTTTATTATTTATGGCGTGGTGATGAAAGCCTCGATCGGCGATTTGTTTCTGGCGGGGATTTTGCCAGGGCTGATGATTATGCTGATGTTTTCTATCTACTGTTATATCTGGGCGCGCGTCAAAGGTATGGGCACAGACCCAAAAGCTGCGTGGTCAGAACGTTTTAGAGCATTGCGCAAAGCTATTTTACCGATGGGTTTTCCGGTGATTGTAGTTGGCGGGATCTATGGCGGTTATTTCAGTGCAGTTGAAGCATCAGCCGTTGCTGTGGCCTATGCACTGCTACTCGAGGTGGTGATCTACAGAAAAGTCTCCGTTCGTGATCTGTACGGTTTAGCTTTGTCGACGGGCATGATTACTGGTGTGGTCTTTATTTTAGTGGCCATTGGTGCGGCATTCTCGCAAGCCTTGGGTACTGCAGGCATCCCTGAGCAACTGCTTGGCCCGACTATTGAACGGGTGGGCGACAGCCAAACCCTTGCTTTGCTGCTGATTGCTGCGGCATTCTTTATCGGCTGTATGTTTGTTGACCCTATTGTGGTCATTCTTATTTTGGTACCAATTTTTAAACCGCTGATTCAGTCCACAGGTTTGGATCCGATTCATGTTGGCGTCATCATTACTTTGCAAGCTGCTATTGGCTCGGCAACACCGCCTTTTGGTTGCGATATCTTTACCGCTATTGCAGTGTTTCGCCGGCCCTATATGGACGTTATTCGCGGGACACCGCCGTTTATTTTTATCTTGTTGCTGGCCACCGTTATCCTAATTATGTTTCCGCAGATCTCACTGTTTCTGCCTTCGCTGGGCGGTTAGGCAGAGCCTGCTAAACAAGCATAAAAAAAGCCGATGGGGCTGGTAACAAATCAGCTCCATCGGCTTTAGGTTGGTGCATAGGTGCGGATGCTGCGTCTATGCTGTCAGCTTGATCTTATGACTCGGACTTAGCGTACTCACGCAATAAGATATCCAGTGACTGCTGACCGCGCTCGCCAACTTCATCAATAAAGACTTGACGCACTGGCTCAGCCAGCTTGCGGAAGGCGTCCTGCTGCTCGTCGTTGAGTTCGATAATATTAATATCACTCTTCGATTTGATGGTATCTAAACGCTCTTTGTTGAATTGACTCTGGATATCGTGACCGGTCTGCACCAGTTCGCTGGTTACATCCTTGAGCATAGTTTTTTCTTTATCGGAAAGATCTTCGTACCAGTCCAGGTTACCCATTAGAGTGGCAACAAACTGCGCTTGGCCTGCGAAGATCATATTTTTCTGTACTTCGTAGAAGCCCATTTCTTCATGAGCAAACACTGGCTGGATATTGCCTTTGGCTTGGCCTTGCTGCAAGGCACTATAGAGTTCACCGTAAGCAATGGTGATCGGTGATGCACCATAAGCGCGGTAAGTCGAACGCAATAGGCTGTTATCCATGACTCGGATAGCTAGATTTTTCATATCAGCGGGTGCTTCAATTTTTTTGTTCGAGGTCCACACCTGATAGCCTTCAGCTAACTCAGCCAGTGGTACCAATCCACGTTGACGGAAGGATTGCTGCCAAGGTTCGCTGTCAATAAACTCGGGTGAGTTGAGTACTTGAACGGCTTTAAGCTGATCGGCTGGCATCACGAAGTTGAGACTGAGTAACTGGCTTTCTGGGACTGTGCCGCCTAAAGCGCCAGAACCAAAGCCCACTTGGATCGCACCGCCTTGAATGGCGTCGTAGAGCTCTGAGTAGCTCGAACCCCATTTACCATAGGGCAGTAATTGCACGGTAATATCACCGCTACTTTTTTCTTCTATGAGTTCCTTGAACGCTTCTGCATATTTTGCTTGGACACTGCCCTCGATTTCCTCGAGGCCGAATCGCCATGTTTCGGCAGATACAGCACTGGTTGCAGTGGCAAGACCAAAAACTGCAGCAGCGCACAGTGTTTTATAGAGGTTCATAATTTCTCCTTTAGAATACTCAATTTGCTTTTTTTAATATGGAGCATGGCGGTGTATTGCCCTGTTTAGGGCAGGGTTGCCGTTGGCAGCTCGTTATATGTTTAATCTTCCTGCGGTTATATTTGCACCCACTCTAAGCGAGTGGAGTTCGGTTCGGTTAAGTTGGACTGAGTGACCTATACAACTTAAAACCTAGCGTAACCATGGCAAACATCTCTATTGATGGCAAGAAAACGCGCAATGAATATTCGTCAGTGAGACCTTATATAAAAAGAGTGATAGCAGTGTGATGTACTGGTTTAAGGGGGTTAGCCCGCATAGCCCAGCTTCTTATTAACCTGATTAAAAATATCTTTCCCCGCCAGCCAACCATCTAGATTATCAATAAATTGATCGATCAGTGCTTGCTCCCAACCGATGGCATCACCGGCCATATGCGAGGTCATAATCACGTTGTGCATATCCCACAGTGGATGCGACTCAGGCAGTGGCTCTTGCTCAAAGACGTCCAGTCCAGCACCGGCGATCTGGCTTTTACGTAAAGCGGTGACCAGATCGGCAGTATTCACAATGGGGCCACGACCAATGTTGATCAGGCGTGCAGTGCTGCGCATGGCCTTGAACGCAGTGCTGTCAAACAAGCCATGGGTCTGTGGCGTCAGCGGTGCGGCAATCACCACGTAATCGGCATGAGCCAGCTCAGCATGCAATTCTGTTTGGCTGCGCACGCTGATAAAGTCTGGATCATGCGCACGCTCGGTGCGGGCAATACCATGCACCTCCATACCGACGGCAGTGAGCAATCGTGCAATTTCACGGCCGATGGAGCCAGCCCCAACCACTAATACCCGTTTGCCATCCACGCGCTCAGTGGTGCGATGTTGCCACTGATGCTGCACCTGCAGGCGCACCGAGTTGTGAAAATCTTTGGCAAACATCAGCACAGTGCAGAGTACATATTCAGCGATGGCGTAATCAAAAGTACCGCTGGCATTGGAGACAATCACTGGTCCGTCAATCAGGTCCGGAAACATCAATGCATCCACGCCAGTGCTGGCGGCGTGAATCCATTGCAAACGATCAGCGGTGTGCCACGCAGCGGCCAGCGCTTCGGTGCGAAAGTCGGTGACTAGTAGTACATCGGTGCCGGGCAGCGTGGCTTTTAAGCTGGCCTCGTCATAGGCAAAACGCACCTCAGCACGCGCTCGTACGGCCTCGATGCCCAGTGGTTCAGGATCACCGGGGGCAGTGAGAACAGTAATAATTAGGTCAGGCTGCTGGCGCATGGTGGCTCCTTTGAGAGTATAGGAAGAAGTTTAAATTACTGGATCTCTAAGAGTTCGACTTCAAAAATCAGTGTAGAGCCGGGTTGGATTTTACCGGCAGCACTGTTGCCATACGCCAGTTGCGGCGGGATAAAAAACTTAAACTTGTCGCCTTCGACCATCAATTGCACACCTTCGGTCCAGCCAGCAATCACACGATTTAACGGAAAGCTAATCGGTGCCTGACGCTCAACTGAGCTATCAAATACCGTACCGTCGAGCAGCGTGCCGTGGTAATGCACTTTGACCGTAGAGCTGGCGGTTGGGTGCGTGGTGCCAGTGCCTTTATTTAAGATTTGATATTGCAAACCGGAAGCGGTGGTCAGTACATCAACGTTCGCTTTGTTTTGGGCTAAAAAATCGTTGCCAATAGCGATGTTTTCAAC
>JAAZCO010000393.1 GCA_012513235.1 Gammaproteobacteria bacterium | reverse complement strand
TTCCAGATTGGCACTGGCCGGCAACACCGCCTGCAAGGCTGGCAGTTGCGCTTGAATGGCTTCAATGGTGGCAATGATATTGGCGCTGGCTTGGCGGTTGATCACCAAGAGCACCGCATCTTTATCATTGAAAAACCCAGAGTTATAACGATTTTCTACGCTATCGGTGACACTGGCCACATCGCGTAAACGCAGCGCGGCACCGTCCTGATAGCGGATAATCAGTGGCGCATATTCCTCAGCGGTATGCAGTTGGTCATTGCCTTGAATCTGCCACTGACGATTGCCCTGCTCCACATCACCTTTGGGCTTTTGCTGGTTAGCATCAGCAATGGTCTGGCGCACATCATCCAGTGCAATACCGTATTGCTCCAAACGCCGCGGCTCTAATTCAACCCGCACCGCCGGCAAAGAGCTACCACCAATTTGCACATCACCCACACCCTGCACTTGCGAGAGTTTTTGCGCGACGATGCTCGAAGCCAAATCATACATTTGGCCCTTTTCCAGCACTTCACTGGTCAGCGCCAGCACCATAATCGGCGCTTGCGAAGGATTGACCTTACGGTAGGTTGGCATACTGCGCATGCCGCTGGGCAACAACTCATGTGCCGCGTTAATCGCCGCCTGCACTTCACGCGCTGCAGCATTAATATCATGACCCAAATCAAACTGAATCATAATGCGCGTGCGGCCCTGACTGCTGCTACTGCTCATCTGGCTGATACCGGCAATACTGCCCAGCGAGCGCTCCAAGGGCGTGGCCACCGTAGCAGCCATCACCTGCGGACTGGCACCGGGCAAGCTGGCCTGCACGGTAATCATCGGGAAATCCATATCCGGTAACGGCGCCACCGGCAGTAAACGAAAACCCAAAATGCCCAATAAGATAATCGCCACGCTGAGTAGCATGGTCGCGACTGGACGCCGAATAAAGGGGGCGGACAGATTCACGACTCAGCGCCCAGTTTAAAGCGCGCCTTGGTGCGGCGACTGAGGCGATCAAAGAACAAGTAAATCACCGGCGTAGTAAAGAGCGTCAGCACTTGGCTGAGCAGCAAACCACCAACCATCACCAAGCCCAAAGGCTGGCGCAACTCAGCGCCCGAACCACTGGCAAACATCAACGGCAAGGCAGCAAACAGCGCCGCTAAGGTGGTCATCAAGATGGGACGAAAACGCAATAATGCCGCTTGGAAAATCGCCTCCTCAGGATTCATACCCTGATGGCGCTCAGCATCCAAAGCGAAGTCAATCATCATAATGGCGTTTTTCTTGACGATACCAATCAACAAGATAATGCCGATAATGGCAATCAAACTTAAATCATTGCCCGTCACAAACAGCGCCAGCAAAGCACCAATCGCCGCCGAGGGTAAAGTCGAGAGAATGGTAATCGGGTGGATATAACTCTCATAGAGTACACCGAGCACCAAGTACATAGTCACCACTGCCGCCAGAATCAGCAGCAAAGTACTGGATAAAGAGGCGCGAAACGCCTCAGCCGCGCCTTGGAACTTGCTTTGAATCGAGGCTGGCATGGCTAAATCCAACTGCGCTTGCTCAATCACTTCCACCGCTTCACCGAGCGACACATCCGGTGCGAGGTTAAAGGACACAGTGACCGCTGGAAACTGGCCGATATGATTGAGCAACAAAGCGGCGGATTGCTCTTCGACTTTAACTAAGCTGGCCAAACGTATCGCCTGCCCATCACTGCCGCGCACATGCACATCGTGCAACGCCGCTAAGGCATCATTGGGGTTGCTGATACTTTCCAACACCACACGGTACTGACTGGTTTGGGTAAAAATAGTAGAAATCTGCCGCTGCCCAAAAGCGTCATACAACGCATCAGTCAGAGTGGCAATACTCACCCCCAAGCGCCCGGCCAAATCACGGTCAAT
>JAAZCO010000392.1 GCA_012513235.1 Gammaproteobacteria bacterium | reverse complement strand
CCAAAGTTTTTTAAATGATGCTCGGAGTTGTGCTCGACTAAAAACAGTTCCAATTGCTCATTTAAATCATCTTGATCTTGCCATAAAAAACGCAACAGCCCTTGATGGGAGTGCATCAGGCTATTTTGTTTGCTGGTGTAATCGGTGTAGGCGTATTCATTCAGTTCAAGATCAAATAGGCCGACATCAATCCAGATTGCTGGCGCATTTGGCTTGGTATAAAGCTGTCCGACTTGATCGCTAGTCTGCAGGCTGTAATGGTATGCGGCTAAACAGCGGTCGATAACTTTATGACAATGTGTAGCAACATCCATGTCCATTCATGCCTTCAAAATAATGTGTTTAAAATAAGCTCGGCAATCCAATCCAAATCGTCATACACGCCCCAGGCAACTCACCGCCATTGCTCAGTTCCAGCCGAGCAGGGCGGTGTTCTTGGTCGTGTAGGGCAATGATGCTGGCGGCAAAGTACAGTCCTAAACCTGTACTGCCACTGTCACGGCTGATGCTGCTGGCTTGGCTGTGGCGTACAGCACCCAGCAGGCTGTCGGGGTAACCGGCGCCGTCATCGTTGATACTCAGCAAAATACCGTTGTCTTCACGGCGCGCGTGCAGGCGAATGCTTTTCTTGCAGTAGTTGAGAGCGTTGCCCAGAGCGTTGTCCAGTACAGTGCCGATCAGGCTGACATCAAAGTAGCCTTCCAGATCAAGCTCATCCAGATCAATCTGTAAATCGATATTGCGATAGTCGAGCAGTTCGCGATGGCGATTGTGCAGGTCTTCAAACAGCTCATCGACACTGTAGTACACCGGCTGCAAACGCAATTGATTGTGCTCCAGCTTATACAGGCCTAGCAATTGCATCAGCATGGCATCTAGGCGCAGAGCTTCTTGCTCGATTAAACGCGCTTGCGGTGAGCGTTGCAGTGCTTCGGGCATCTCGGCAAACAGGCTTTCATAGGCTTGGCTGACGGCGGCAATGACATTTTTCATGTCATGCACGGTAGAGGCCATCAGGGTGGAGAAATCAATGTGCTTTACCATGGGCTCAACTCCGAGGCGGTTTGCATCTGCGTAAATTCAATAGACTCAGGTTCAAGTTTTGAGAGGTTCACAAGGCGCGTTAAGCAGGCATGTAAGCCTTGCTGGGCTTGTGTTTGGCCTTGTTTAAGTTGGTCTTGGTATAGATGTGCCGCTGCGATATTCAGCGTAATTAAGTGCGGTGCCTGAGCTAAGGCTTGCTCAAACAGTGCCTGCGCGGCTTGGTTTTTTTCTTGATAATGTAAGGCGATGGCTTCTTGGCTCTGAGCTAAAGCGTCACGCAGCGGCTGGGTGTCGTATGCAGGTAGGCGGGTGCTGATCTGTTCCAGTACGCCAATAGTGCCTGCGTGACGTTGCGCAGCAAACTGCCACAGGGCTTGGGCTGCAGTGTTTTCGCCTAAATGCGCCAGCCAATCACCCAGTTGCACTAAGGTGATTGCAGCATAGTGGTGCTGATGCTCGGTGAAGCTGTGCACTATAGGTGTTAAGTCGCTGGGCGTTGCCTCTGGGTTTTTACGTTGCTGTTCAGCCGCGCGTAATAGGGCGACAGCAGGTAGAAGATGCGCTGCGCTCTTGTGGTGCTTTTCAATAATGCTCAGCCATTGATGGGCTTCGTCTAAAGCTTTTTTTGCTGCAGTGCCAGTGCTGAGCATGGAAGCCAGCTGCCAGAGCAATTCAGGATCAAAAATGCTGGAGTAGCGACCAATATCCCACAATAAGCGAATAGCCTGCTGTGCCGTGCCAGGGTCGTTATTTAACCAAGCGTGACACGCCAGTTTGATTTGGCGGCGCAATGTATTGGGCGACATGCTCGCCGCCTGCTGTAGGGCGTCCACTGTTGCGGGCAAGTCATGATTAAGGCGCGCCAGCTCAGCTTGCATATCCAGCAGTTCAGGCATCATCGGGAATTGGCGTACCGCAGCTGTTAATAAGCGTGTGGCCTGTTCGAGCTTGCCTTGCTGCAGCCAGAGTTTGGCCAGTGCTTGTAGATTCCAGCCGGTCGGGCGGCTGCGCGCATGCTCTTCCAGAAACTCAGCCAGCTCTTGGTAGCGACCTAAGTCGGCTAATGCCGTAGCAATATGTGTGTGGCAGAGCACGGCGTAGCGGGGGTCTTGCTGAGTGATATCGTGGCAGGCCTGCAGTACGGCAGTCGAGTCAGCGCTTTCTAATGCGGTGAGGACAGGTGCCAGTACTTGCTTGCGTCGCGCTGAGCGTTCTAGGCGTGTCTGTAGGGTGACTTTATTAAAGGGCTTGGTGAGGTAGTCATCGGGCTGGCACTCTAGAGCAGCCAGCACCATGGCTTGGGTGTTTTCTGCGGTGACCATAATAAAGATGCAGTGCGGTGATAGTAGCTGTTCAGCATGCAGCTGT
>JAAZCO010000066.1 GCA_012513235.1 Gammaproteobacteria bacterium | reverse complement strand
ACGCTCAAGCCACTGACGTTGCTCAGGCTCAGCAAAGATATGCTCGCGCAACACCGCACGATTGAGCTGGCCATCAGCCTGTAGAACATCAGCGCCAAAGCGCTCAACAATATGTTCTAAAGCAGGACGCCCCGGTTCCACCACCCAGCGCGCAGCATGATCAGCATCAATGGTTGCAATACCCAGCTCGACAAAGGCATCCGCAGCAGCACTTTTACCGCTACCTATGCCACCGGTAAGCCCTAACACCCAAGGTTTACTCACACTCTTCATCCTTTACTGACGGCAATAGTTGCTGATACTAACCGATGCCAGCGCGACCTCAATACTGCAAACAGACAACAGACGCGTACTGACCTGCACCTTTGTGCGCTCGTTTACTTCGGGAAGAACAAACGCTTTAACTCAGCACCCGGATCGTTAGCCCGCATAAAGGCTTCGCCGACTAAGAACGCATGCACATTGTTAATTTCCATCAACTCAACATCAGTGCGCTGTAAAATACCACTTTCGGTAATCACCAAACGCTCTTGTGGAATACGTGGCAAAAGCTCCAAAGTGGTTTCCAATGACACTTCAAAGTTGTGCAGATTGCGGTTATTAATACCCACCAAAGGTGTATCTAAATGGGTCAACACGCGATCCAACTCAGCGCCATCATGCACTTCAGCTAATACATCTAAGCCCAGCTCTTTGGCGGTAGCCGCCAGTTCCAGCATTTGCGTGTCATCTAAGCAGGCAGCAATCAACAATACGCAGTCAGCACCCAGCGCACGCGCTTCAACAATCTGGTACGGATCAACCATAAAGTCTTTACGAATCACCGGCAGCGAACAGGCATTACGAGCTTCTTGCAAATAGCGATCCGCACCTTGGAAAAAATCAATATCGGTTAATACTGATAAACACGTCGCGCCGCCCTGTGCATAACTTTTTGCCAACCATTCCGGTACAAAATCTTCACGTAACACACCTTTGCTCGGCGAAGCTTTTTTAATTTCAGCAATCACCGCTGGTAACTTTTTCTGTACCTGTTGCTGCAAAGCATTGGCAAAGCCACGGGTTGCGGAAGCTTGCGCTGCTTGGGCATACAACTCGCTGACGCTAACAACTTGCTGACGTAGCGCCACTTCTTCGTGCTTCCGCGCGACAATTTTTTCTAAAACTGTTGGAATACTCATGGATTAGCGGCCTCTTGCTTAAACACCGATGTGAAGGATACAAGTTCTGATAATTTCTCTAAGGCAAGACCGGTATAAATCGTGTCATGCGCGCGCGCCACACCTTCTTTTAAGGTGCTGGCTATGCCTGCAACATACAAAGCGGCACCGGCATTGAGGGCAATCATTTCGGCAGCTTTATGGGCATAGGGCAGCTCACGCTTACCGATCGCATCACGAATCAATCTATAGGAGGCCGCAGCATCCTCGACTTCCAAGCCAATTAAGGACTGACTATTAATACCAAAATCTTCTGGCTGAATACGGTACTCAGTAATCTCACCATCTTGCAATTCAGCGACAAAAGTCGGTGCCGCCAGACTGATTTCATCCATACCGTCTTGTGCGTGCACCACCATCACATGCTTGCTACCTAAGCGCAGTAATACTTCAGCTAACGGGCGGCACAGTTGCTTGCTAAATACACCAATGACTTGGTTTTTCACCTGCGCCGGATTACTCATCGGGCCCAAGATATTAAATAAGGTACGCAAACCCAGCTCACGGCGTGGGCCACTGGCATGGCGCATCGCACCGTGGTGCGACGGCGCAAACATAAAACCTACACCCACAGTTTCAATACAACGGGTGACTTGCTCAGGGGTTAAATCTAAATTAATACCCGCTGCTTCAAGTAAATCAGCACTGCCACTCTTACCTGACACGGCACGGTTACCGTGTTTAGCCACTTGGCCACCGGCGGCCGCGACGACAAAAGCAGCAGCCGTCGAGACGTTGAAAATATTCATACCGTCGCCGCCCGTACCGCAAGTATCCACTAGATGCTCGCCCTCAATCGCAACGGGCTCAGCCAGCTCACGTAACACTTGCACGGCACCGACGATTTCATCGATGCTTTCACTTTTCATGCGCATGGCCACTAAAAAGCCGCCCACCTGCGCCTCGGTGCACTGGCCGGTCATGATTTGACGCATCACCGACTGCATCTCTGCTGTGCTTAAGTCCAGGTGATTGACCGCACGATTGAGCGCTTCTTTAATGTCCATTAACGCTGTCCTCCGGTTTGTTTTAAAAAGTTAGCCAACAAGGCATGGCCTTGCTCAGTCAAGATGGATTCAGGGTGAAACTGCACCCCTTCAATATTTAAAGTGCGGTGCTGGATACCCATAATCGCCTCCAACTCGCCTTGCTCGGTTTGCGTCCACGCGGTCATCACCAGCTCGTCTGGTAAGCTTTCCGGTGCCACCACCAACGAATGATAGCGGGTGGCGGTGAGCGGATTATTGAGCCCGCTAAACACGCCCTGATCATGGTGATAGACCGGACTGGTTTTACCGTGCATCGGCTGCGCAGCGCGCACCACTTGGCCACCAAAGACTTGCCCGATGCTTTGATGCCCTAAACACACGCCTAAAATCGGCACTAAACCAGCAAAGGCCTGAATCGCTGCTAAGGACACTCCGGCCTCATTCGGCGTGCAAGGGCCTGGCGAAATCACCACGCGCTCAGGCTGCATCGCCAATAATTCAGGCACAGTGTATTCATCATTACGCACCACTTTGACCTCAGCGCCTAATTCAGCAAAGTACTGCACCAGATTCCAAGTAAAGGAGTCGTAATTGTCGATCATTAGCAGCATACAAGGGTGTTCCTTAGGCGATGTATCAGTTGAATTACAAGAGTTCTTTACGCAACTGCGCTGGGCTTTTGGGTGATAACAAACCAGGGGCAATATCAAACACAGTTTTGGCACCGATATCATTCACCCGTGCCAAGCGGTGCACGGCACGCGCATAGGCCACCAAGACACTGGCGGTAAACTCAGGATTACTGCCCAGCGCCAGCGAATACTCGATGGTTTGTTTGCTATCCACGCCGGTATTACCGCTGCGAATCACAAAGCCGCCGTGTGGCATGCTGCTGTGCTCTTTCTCGAAAGTAGCTTGGTCAATAAAGTTAACCGTGGTGTCAAAGTCCGCAAAGTAGTCCGGCATAGTGACAATGCTCTCGCGCACCACATCCGCTTCAGCGCCTTCCGCCAGCACCACATAACACTCACGCTTGTGCTTTTCTCGGGTCGTGAGTTCTGGACGTTCGCCACTGCGTACACGCGCAATCGCATCTTCAGACGGCAGCGTATATTGCACGCCAGACTGCACACCCGGCACCCGACGCACCGCATCCGAGTGACCTTGGCTCAAACCTTTACCCCAGAAGGTGTAGGTCTCGCCTTCTGGCAAAATGGCTTCGCCAAATAAACGGTTGAGTGAAAATAAACCTGGATCCCAACCCACAGACAACATGGCCACACGACCTGATTCGCGTGCTGACTGATCCAACGCAGCATAGTACTCAGGCACTTTGGCGTGAGTATCAAAGCTATCGACAGTATTAAAAAACTGCGCTAAATACGGGCCCTGCTCGGGCAGATCAGACTTGGAGCCACCACACAAAATCATCACATCGACGTCGTCTTGGTACTGCTCAATGGTGTCCATGGCATAGACTGGCACGCTGCTATCGAGCAAGGTCACGCTCGCTGGATCACGACGACTGAACACACCGACCAGACGCATATCTGGGTTTTGTGCCAACGCTGATTCAACGCCACGTCCTAAATTGCCATAACCGGCAATCGCTACTCTGATTCGATTCGACATTTGCACCTATCCTTAACAATTAAAACTT
>JAAZCO010000391.1 GCA_012513235.1 Gammaproteobacteria bacterium | reverse complement strand
TGGGCATGTAATACACAAGAAAGCGCAGTGACTCTACCTCAGCGTCCTGATAACGCGACTGTTATTGCGCCGCAACAAAAAAGCACAACCCGTGCAGCCGCAAAACCTAAAGAAGCAGTGCCAGCGACCAAGAGTAAAGGCACCGCGCTAGCCTATCGCAGCGCAGACTTTAGCCATTTAGACTGGGTACCGCGCGAGCAACTGACCACTGAGCAGTTAGCTGAAGTGGGTCCTTATTGTGGCGGAGGTTATGTTGAACCTATCCGCCCAGGCATGAATGATACGACAGCCTCTAAAGATGCACCTCTGTATATTAATGCGGGCGTATCACGTTATGACCAGTCTCAGCAAATTGCTACTTTGGCCGGTGATGTCACCATCCGCCAAGCCAGCCTACAAGCTGAAGCAGACGAAGCTAATCTGTATCAATTGGAAAACAGAGGCGAACTAAAAGGCAACGTGCGCATTCGCGACCGTGATGCGCTGATGGTGGGTGACAGCGCTGAACTGCAACTTGATACGGGTGCAGCAAAGATTGAAAATGCTGAGTATGTGATGCACAGCAGCAAGACCCGTGGTAATGCACAATATATTCGCCGCCAAGAAGATGCGGTGATTCGCCTTAAAGATGGTACTTACACCAGTTGTGCGCCGGGCAGCAATGCATGGCACTTAAAAGGTAACAACATCACGCTCAATCCAAACACCGGTTTTGGTAGCGCAACTAACGTGACGTTACGAGTCAAAGATATCCCGATTTTCTATACACCCTATATTCACTTTCCAATTGATGATCGCCGTCAATCAGGTTTTTTGCCGCCCAGTTTCAGCTATAGCAATCGTAAAGGTGTGAATTTAACCACGCCGTACTACTTTAACTTAGCCCCAAATTTTGATGCGACTTTATACCCAACCTATATGTACCGCCGTGGTGTGCTGACTGAAGGTGAGTTCCGCTATTTAGGCAAAAGCAGTGAAACGCGTTTCGGTGGCGCCGTACTTAGCGATAGTGAAGACGAACGTAAGTATCAATCCGAGTACAAAAAAGACCGCTGGATGTATACCTTGCAACATGAACAGGGTTTTAATTCACGCCTCTTGGGTACAGTGGACTACACCGATATCAGCGACCCGTATTACTTTCAAGATTTAAAAAGCAATCTGGTAGCGGGCTCTAACACCTCGCTGGATCAAAAAGCCGATCTCACCTGGCGTGGTAATAGTTACTCAGCCAAGCTCGGTGTGCACGCTTATGAAAGAGCTAATATCAGTGATATCACCCCTTACGATCGCTTGCCACAGTTTACTCTAGCGGGTGCTTTGCCTTATCAGCCTGCCAGTATGCAGTTCGCTTACAAAACAGAATGGACACGTTTTGATCGTTCACTGCGAAAAGGCCTTTATCGTGACCAAGATTTCGATAAAAAGAAGGAAACAAACCCTGCGTATAAAGGTAATCCATGGAGAGATGAAGGTCTCAGCGGCTTAGACCGCGCCAATGGTGACCGCTTACACCTTGAGCCCTCTATTAGCTTACCGATGAACTGGAGTTGGGGCTTTGTTAAGCCCGCAGTTAAGTACGCTTATACGCGTTATGACTTAACCTTAGACACTAAAGGTAAAAACAACTTCAAAACCAATAACAAAAAGTTCAACAGTACTCCTGATCGCAGTGTCGCAATGTATAGCGTCGATAGTGGTTTGTACTTTGACCGTAATAGCAATTGGTTCGGTACCTCTTATCGTCAAACGCTAGAGCCACGCTTATTCTATCTGTATGTACCGAACGAGGATCAGTCAGATTTACCACTGTTTGATACCAGTGAAACCCAGTTTAGTTACGCCAGTTTATTTCGTGAAAACCGCTTTAGTGGTAATGATCGCATTGGTGATGCCAACCAATTGTCTTTGGGGGTCACCAATCGCTGGTTAGAAGCCGATGGTTTTGAGCGCCAGCGTTTAAGCTTTGGCCAGGCCTACTATTTTGCTGACCGTAAAGTTTTACTCTCAGGGAAAGACTTTAAAGAATACAAAGCCAACACAGCAACACGTTCGCCTTATGCTTCTGAATATATGCTGCAGTTTAATCGTGACTGGCGTATCAATGCTGACTTGATGTGGGATCCAGATACACACCGCACACGCTCAGGTAGTGCAATGATTCATTATCAAGCGCAAGATAATTTAAATAAGATTATCAACTTTGGTTATCGCTACAGAAATGACGGCGTGCACTACAACGAAAGCACAGGACGCTGGGAATCGGGCAGCGCTGACTACATGGCTCCCGGTGGTAAGGTGTATAAAGACTTCTACAAAGTTGAGCAAACCGATGCTTCAATTATGTGGCCCATCGTACCGCAGTGGAACGCTATTGCGCGCTGGCAGTATGACTACAACCGCAACAGCACATTGGAAGCCTTTGGTGGTTTTGAATATGACAGTTGCTGCTGGAAATTACGCTTAATCAGCCGCTATTGGGTTGATTATGACGAACGAAATGTATCGCCACTCGACAACCGCCGAGGTGATCACGGGGTCTTCCTGCAGATCGTCTTAAAAGGCTTAGGTGGTGTAACCGGTAAC
>JAAZCO010000065.1 GCA_012513235.1 Gammaproteobacteria bacterium | reverse complement strand
CAAGTACTCTAAACGTTGCTGCCAGCTCACTGCGCCAGCAAGCTGCTCGGCATGATCGGTGAGCGCATGCGCAAGGCTGCCGGCAACCTCAGGCGATCCGGCGTTCGCCGTGGTAAAAGCCTGCAGTCGATTCAGCTCTGGTTCGGCCATTTTAATATTGCGCTGCTGATCGTCAGGCACAGATAAATCAAGCGCTTGCGCGGATGCAACAGGGCTGAGGCTTGCCCATAACACAGTGCATAGCATCAATTTATCTCGCCATCGATTGAAGTTAGCCATCGCTGCACCCTACTCATTTAAACCCAAATGAATCACCGCCACAGTGGACTGCGCCGCGAGGCGATCCTCTGCTTGTGCAGTAACCAAATAATAAAAAGTACCCTGCCCTTCAAGTGCTGCGCCATATTCAGGATTGTTCACCTGCTGGCCTTGAGAGCTGGCGTGCAATACATAGCTATTCCAGTAGGCATATTGCTGATGCTGCGGCACCACATAATGCGCGGGCTGCGGGTCAAGGCCGCGATACGGCATCCACGCCACCACGGTATTGGCGCCTGCTGCTTGTGTGGCATGGCCAGTACGAGCGTTATACAGCTGGGTATACGCATGGTTGTGTTGCCAAAACCCCAGCGGATCGCTAAAAAAGCTCTGCAACTGCGCGCTACTCATCTTGGCCAATAGGCACGGCCGATGCTGACCATCGGTATTGAGCGTATTGGCTTTGACACAGTTGCGCTGCAGATCCGGCTCCAACTTATCGCGCAGATGTTCTGAGCCATATAAGCGCAACTCACCTTCGCGCAAGGCCGCATCCACCAAGTGCATTAACTGGGTATTGGCCACATGCGCCGTGGTGATGCGGGTTTCTAAAATCACGCCATGCATGCTGCTCACGGCCAGTAAAGTCAGCGCCAACAGCATTACTAAAGCAATGATTAATACCGCACCCTGCTGCTGACTTATCGGTAAAGGCTTCATGGCATCATATTCCTCAGTGCTTGGCTGCCCTGCGCCACTTGATAAATCTGCCGCTGATCTTGCGCGGCTAAACGTGCCTGCACATGACTTGGCGCCCTAGCCTGCCATTGGCTATAAATAGCGGACTCACCATCGCGCTGATATTTACGACTGGCCGCCAACACCGCATAACGCACTGCGCGCACCGGTCCATCAGCAGCGCTCCAACGCTGTGCAAGTTTAAAAGGTGTGCTGGTTGTTAATTTTTTGTGCTGCATCTCGCCAGCGCCAAACTCAACGCGCAAATCAGCAATACCCCTGAGTAATTCCACTGCCCCTTTTGGCGTGACGCAGCTGAGTGTGCCTTGATCGGCCTCGCTCGTATGCGGCTTAAACACAATGGCGCTATAGACAATGTCGTTGCTGTTGCCCGGCGTAAAAGCGCTAGTAACCGCAACTGGCACCTCATTGCCATCACACATTTTCTCGCCCGCCATAGCGGGCTGATAACGTATGCAAAAGCCGCTGTAACCCTCATTGCCCTGACTTTTAACCTTGCTGATCACACTGCCTGCGGCAAAGTTTTCACAGTAACGTGTTAAAGCAGCTGCGGGCGCAAAGGCTTGCTCCATCGGTTGGCTGGGCACACGGCGATAACCGGCTTTACCTAGCAGATCGTCAATCACCCAGAGCGCAAAACGGCTGCTTTCTAGATTAGCCGCCTGACTTTGCTGAAAAATATAAGTGCGCTTGTGATCAATATAGACCTGGCTTAAGCCAATGATTAAAAAGCTACTAATGGCTAAAGCAATCAACAACTCAACCAGCGATAAACCCAACTGCATCACACGAAATAGCTTCATAATTCCACCCGTGTGCGATAGGTACACACTGAGTCAGCCACGCCATCTTCGCACTCGCCCGGCTGCGCGCGCCAAGCCAGTTGCAACTCTAAGCTT
>JAAZCO010000390.1 GCA_012513235.1 Gammaproteobacteria bacterium | reverse complement strand
CGCCTGCTTTGGGAGCAGGATGTCGGGAGTTCGAATCCCCCTACCCCGACCATTTTTGGGTCGTTAGCTCAGTGGTAGAGCAGTTGGCTTTTAACCAATTGGTCGTAGGTTCGAATCCCACACGACCCACCATGTATTTTTAGTAATACACATTCTAAGCTCCTAGCAGTTACTGCTCGGAGCTTTTTTTGTTTTTGTCGATTATTTTTCCAATAGAATATAGTGTTTTACGTGAGTCATAGGCGTGCCTAGTTGGGCACGCCATGAGCAGCTGTTTAGTGATTGCGTGAGACGATATAATTGGCGAGCTTGCGTAAGTGGTCAGCACCTTGATCAAAGTCTGTCAGAGCAGCTAGGGCTTGGTCTCTTAGCGCATAGGCATAGGCTTGTGCGGCATCTAGGCCGAGTAGGGCGGGGTAAGTGGGTTTATCATGCTCGATATCGCTACCTTGCTGCTTGCCCAGTGTTTGCGTGTCACTGGTCACATCTAAAATGTCATCTTGCACTTGAAACGCTAGGCCAATGGCTTGTGCATATTGCTCCAGGGCGGTTAATGCTTCGGGTGTGGCTGCCGAACTGGCAATCGCACCGAGACGCACGCTGGCCTGAATTAAAGCACCTGTTTTGTGACGGTGCATCAGCTCTAAGGTATCTTGGCTGATACTTTGCCCTACAGAGCTCAAATCAATCGCTTGCCCACCCACCATACCGGCTGCACCGGATGCGGTGGCCAAGACTTGCAGCATATCTAGGCGTTGTTTACAGCTTATCGGTGATAACTGTTCATCACCTAGCGCATAGAACGCCAGCGACTGCAAAGCATCGCCCGCTAAAATGGCATAGGCTTCGTCAAAAGCTTTGTGGGTTGTGGGTTTGCCGCGACGTAAATCATCATTATCCATGGCTGGCAGATCATCATGCACCAATGAATAGGCATGAATAAGCTCCACTGCACAGGCCGCGCCGTAGGCCTGTTGCACTTCACCGCCTAGCGCTTGGCAGCTGGCAAAGACTAGAAGAGGGCGGATACGTTTACCACCGTTCATGACGCTGTAATGCATGGCGGCATATAAAGGTTGCAACTCAGTGGATGGTGCTTGTAATAACTGCTCAAGCGCACCATCAACATGCTGCTGACAAAAGTGCTGATAATCTGAGATCAAGGCAAAAGACTTCCATCGTGAGGTTGTTCTGTCAGCGTGCCGTTTTGTTCAAGTAAAATATTAATACGCTGCTCTGCATCTTGCAGTGCACTTTGGCATTCGCGGGTTAAAGCAATACCTTGTTCAAAGGTTGCTAGTGATTCTTCAAGCGATAAATCACCGCTTTCCAGGCGCTCAACCAGTACTTGCAGATCGCTTAAGGATTGTTCAAATACGGGTGATTTTTTTTGGCGAGCCATACAGCCCTCACAATATCAAATGGTGGGTGTATAAAGCGCAACTCAGCTCTCGAGCGAGTATTGCTCTTTATATGTGATACGCCAAAGTATAGCGCAACTCGAAGTTGAGCTAAATTATTAAACTCTTTTTCCAAATTAAGCTAGTTTTTTAGTGCTTGGGATGTTTGTTGCGCATAAGAAATGCGCTGTGCAGAGTTATAGCTAGGAGGGGGTGATATTTGTTGTGTCGTATTTTTAGATATAGCAGTTGATTATGGCAATCAACTGCTCGGTCACGTCAGTGCGAGTTACTTTTTGAAGGCTGCAGCAGCTTTCAAAATCTCTTCGCGTGCCTCGGCAGCATTGCCCCAGCCTTCAACCTTAACCCACTTGCCTTTTTCTAAATCTTTGTAGTTTTCAAAGAAGTGTTTGATCTGCTCGATCAGCAAGGGTGGTAGGTCAGTGTATTCATGTACATCGTTGTACAGTTGTGAGATTTTTTCGTGTGGTACTGCGATCAGCTTAGCGTCGCCGCCCGCTTCGTCAGTCATGTGTAGTACGCCAATTGGACGTGCACGGATCACTGCGCCCGGTGCAACTGGGTAAGGCGTGACCACTAAAACGTCTAGGGCATCACCGTCATCAGCCAATGTGTTGGGGATGAAGCCGTAGTTTGCTGGGTAGAACATTGGTGTAGCCATAAAACGGTCAACCATCAGGTTGTCAGTTTCGGTATCGATTTCATATTTGATTGGCGCATGGTTTGCTGGGATTTCGATCGCAACATAGATGTCGTTAGGAAGATCTTTACCTGCAGGGATTTTGCTAAAGCTCATGTTTGAATGTCCAAAGGAAAATAAATAAGTACGGCAATTATAGGGGTATTTATGGAGTGATACCAAGTATTGCCGCGTGTTGAAAGTTTGTGCCTGGTGCTGTTATTGCTGTCCAGATGTTACGCCTGTACAGAGTTGCTGCACAGGCGGCATGCGATAAAGTGTTACAGCGGTAAAATATAGCTTCTAAAATGCTGGTCTTCTAAAAAGTCAGATGCTTCATATAAGCGCTGAGCAATTTCATTGCTGGCATGAATAGAAACGCGTAAACGCACGACATCATGAGCACGAGCGCGTTGCTCAACGTCTTTTAATAATTTTTTGGCGACTTGTTGACGGCGTGATTCTTCCGTCACATACATATCATTGATAATCCAGATCGGGCGTAAAAGCACAGAAGAGAAGCTTGGATAAACTAAGCAGAAGCCCAGTGGAGCATCATTTTCCATAGCCAGTAAAATAATGGCCTCTTGCTTATTCAGGCGCTGAGTTAAAAAATCTTTTGATTCGTCCTGTTGTGGCATCGCATTATAAAACTCACGGTAACGGATAAACATCGGGGTGAGTAGGTCTAGATGCTCTAAGCTGGCTTGAATGATGCGCATGACAGTTCTCTTTTTCTATTAAGGGGCGTCGTCGATTCTTAATCCTGCCTGAAAGCAGCGCTGACATGCAAATGTGTTGTGCGCTTTTGTGACGCAGTCGCGTGCTGTGGCTTGTGGTAATCTTGCCCACAATTATTTGAGGTTTGTATGCATATTCATATTTTAGGTATTTGCGGCACATTTATGGGCTCTTTAGCCTTGTTAGCTAAAGAGTTAGGCCACCGCGTGACTGGCTCGGATGCCAATGTCTATCCGCCGATGAGTACGCAGTTGCAAGAGCAGGGTATTGAGCTGATGCAGGGCTACCATCCTGAGCATTTGCAACCGGCGCCTGACTTAGTGGTGGTGGGTAATGCACTGTCACGTGGCAACCCAGCAGTGGAGTATATGCTCGATGTCGGCTTACCCTATGTGTCAGGTCCACAGTGGTTGGCCGAGCATGTGTTGCAAGGGCGCTGGGTGTTAGCAGTCGCTGGTACGCACGGTAAAACCACTACCAGTAGCATGCTGGCGTGGATTTTAGAATACGCCGGTATGGCGCCAGGTTTTTTAATTGGTGGTGTGCCGCAAAACTTTGGCGTATCTGCGCGTTTAGGCGCGACTGACTTTTTTGTGGTTGAAGCCGATGAATATGACAGCGCCTTTTTTGATAAGCGCTCAAAATTTGTGCATTACCGTTCACGCACCACAGTATTAAATAACCTTGAATTTGACCATGCGGATATTTTCCCTGATTTAGCGGCGATTGAGTTGCAGTTTCACCACTTACTGCGCACTGTGCCAAGCAATGGCTTAGTGATTTATCCTGCGCAAGAACAGGCGTTGCAGCGGGTGATTGATAAAGGCTGCTGGGCACCGACACAAACCACCGGTCCCGAGGGGCAGTGGCAGGCGCGCTTAATTAAAGATGATGGCTCTGAGTTTGCAGTGTTATTGGATGGCGTGGAGCAGGGTGTGGTGCAGTGGCCGTTAACCGGTTTGCATAACGTCGCCAATGCCTTAGCTGCTTTAGCAGCAGCGCGACATGTCGGTGTCACTGCTGAGCATGGTGCGCAAGCCTTGGCTGAGTTTCAGAACGTGAAGCGACGGATGCAAAATTTAGGCTGCGTGCGTGGCGTGACAGTTTACGATGACTTTGCTCACCACCCGACGGCGATTGCCAGCACCTTAGATGGCTTGCGCAAGCAAGTGGGCCAGCAGCAGATTATTGCGGTAATTGAGCCGCGTTCTAACTCAATGAAGCTCGGTGCACACCGCGAAGGATTAGCGCCTTCGACAGTCGATGCCGATCAAGTGTTTTGGTATGCGCCGGATAATCTCGGTTGGGATTTGGCTGGCACTGTGGCCAATGCCCCAGTGCCGACGCAAGTGTGCAGCAGTTTAGACGAGATTATCGCTGGCGTATTATCGCTGGCGCAGCCGGGTACTCAGGTCGTGATTATGAGTAACGGCGGTTTTGGCGGTATTCATAACAAACTTATGCAAGCCTTGGAGGCAATCTGATGAGCGGCCCGCAACGTATCACAGTAGCAATGACTGGCGCCTCTGGTGCGCAATACGGTTTACGTTTACTGGATTGTTTAGTGCAAGAAGAGCGTGAAGTGCACTTCTTGATTTCCAAAGCTGCACAATTAGTTTTAGCGACTGAAACAGATGTGATTTTGCCACCCAAGCCGCAAGCGATGCAGCAGTTTCTTACGGAATATACTGGCGCTGCCGCAGGACAGATTCGCGTTTACGGTAAAGAAGATTGGATGTCGTCAGTGGCTTCAGGCTCGGGTGCACCCAATGCTATGGTGGTGGTGCCCTGCTCAACAGGCACTTTATCTGCCATTGCCACTGGGGCCTGCAATAACTTAATTGAGCGTGCTGCCGATGTAGCACTTAAAGAACGCCGCCAATTAATTATTGTGCCGCGCGAAGCACCGTACTCCAGTATTCACTTGGAAAATATGCTCAAACTCTCAAATATGGGGGCAGTGATTTTGCCTGCGTCCCCAGGTTTTTATCATCAGCCGCAAAGCGTGGATGATTTAGTGGATTTTGTTGTCGCGCGTATTTTGAATATTTTGCAAGTGCCACAGGATATGTTGCCGCGTTGGGGCGAGCATCACCAAGCCGGTTGGGATGAATAAAGTACGGGTCATAGCGTTGCTGGTCGGTATCACGCTCAGCAGTGGTTGCGCGAGCATGCGTACTTTAGATGCTGCGCAAGCAGGTGCTCCGGTGATGTATTCGGGTACGCGTTTGGATTGGTATAGCTTGCAAGGTGGTTGTTATCCAGTGGAGCGTTTTGGCGCACAAGCACCCAAGTATGCTGGATTAGATCTGCCCTTTAGTTTCTTGCTGGATACTCTATTGCTGCCTTGGGCGCTGGCAGTTGAGCTGGGTATTGGTTTAACAGTACAAGGCGG
>JAAZCO010000064.1 GCA_012513235.1 Gammaproteobacteria bacterium | reverse complement strand
GTGTTAGATTTAATATCATGCATTTGCTTGAGCAAATAACGCTGGCCTTGACCGGCGAGCTTTGGGAAGTTCGGCAACATGCTATTACCATCAGCATTGTGACAGGCAGAACACATTGCGATTTTACCCTGACCTGCAGCAGCATCTCCCGCGGCATGGGCTAAACCACTGATGCCCAAGGTCAACAACAGACTTACAACTAGTTTGTTCATCAGCTCTTCCAACTACGGCTAAAAATTATTTTTTCCAGATTGATACAATCATTCAGGCAATTTAATCAATCTGGCACTTATAAATTATGCGAACATTACCATAATCTGCCACACAGACAACCTTTGGCTGATAGATCGACAGCAATGCGTACATATAATCTTAGGCATTATATACTGCCCAGACCAAAACGGAAACGAACCTCTTGCAGCACTTTTTTACTTGGATAACCTATGCAGCCTAAAAACCCCATTATCGGCCTGTGCCAACAAGCCAGCTTTCTGACCAGCGCGGCCCGTGTTGAGCAGTGTCCTGTCGATGAAGGCTATGAAGTTGCCTTCGCTGGGCGCTCCAATGCAGGCAAATCCAGCGCACTCAATACATTGACCCGTGCTGGCATTGCTCGCACCTCAAAAACACCCGGTCGTACACAACTGCTTAACTTCTTCTCTCTCGACGAAGAACACCGCTTAGTTGACTTACCCGGTTATGGTTACGCCAAAGTACCTATTCCACTGAAATTACACTGGCAGCGTCACCTCGAAGCCTACCTAGGTAGCCGCAACAGCCTAATGGGCCTAGTTTTGATGATGGATATTCGCCATCCACTGACACCTTTTGACTGTTTAATGCTCGATTGGGCAGCAGCCAACCAAATGCCTATGCATATTCTACTGACCAAAGCTGACAAACTGACGTTTGGCGCAGGTAAAACGGCATTATTAAAAACCCAAAAAGATATTCAGCAAAAATGGGGCGATACTGCGAGTATTCAGCTGTTCTCATCAACCAAACGCATCGGTATTGACGAAGCACACTATGTTTTAGCCAACTGGCTACAACTGCTTGAACCAAGCGATGATGAAGATGATTTTGCTGATGAAGCAGACGACACTTTAGAAGATTAACCGCCCTACACTGGCGCCGCACGCAGTTCAATGTGCGGCGCTCACTGCACACACTGTCCAAGCGCAGCTTAAAAGCCACGCCCTAAATTTAAATACAACGCGCTTTCAGAATTATCATTGACGCCATAACTAAAGTTAAGTGGCCCCAAAGGGGTATCCACCGCAACAAAGACACTCATGGCATTAATATAGCCACTGTCTAGATTGTCAGACTGATTCCACACCCGCCCTCGCTCCAAAGACATCCCTGCATACACAGGTAAGCCTAAGGAAAAACTACTGATAGGCGTTAATTGGCGATAATAAATAAAGCGACCAATACTGACGTTTTGCCCAGCTAAAGCATTCTCACGGTAACCTGATAACTTTTGCGCACCGCCCATTTGATAACTGGAGGTCACCACTTCCTCAGCATCCAAAGTACGCGCATAACGCCCACCGAAAATGACCGTATTCGCCCCCCAATTTAATGGCTTATTTAACTCAACCAACCACTGTCGATAGCGCTCATCCGAACCCAGTTCAGTCGCATGCTGTAAGGCCGAAATACGCAACTCCTCACCACTGCGCGGAAAGTTAACGTTATCTAAACTATCAAAGGCATATTGCAGTTGGTAATAGCCTTCTTTAAAACTAAAATCAGGCAAATCACGTTCACCAATACGCACATCAGCGTTGCCCCAGCCTGAACCTAGACCAAAACGAATTTCCGCATTAGTGGAGATTTGACGCCCCAGATTAAAGCCATAACGCACACGCTGCAGGCGGTATTCGGCAATAGGGTCACTGTCTTCCACAAACTTAATATTGCGCACTTCACCATGCAGCCATGGCGAAGCAAAGTAGCGCGAGCCCACATCCAGCGGCTGATAAAACTCGGAATAAAGCTCCTGACTATCACCCAACTGCACACGGCTCAGCCATTCGGCACCTAGACGATTAATACCGTTCATACGAAAACTGGCGCCAATATTAAACACACTATCGCCACGCAAATCATCGGATAGATTCAGCCCCAACCGCAGGTAATCCGTGCCACTGCGCTTATCAGTGGCACGGATTACCAAAGCATTACCACCTTTTTGCGGCTGCAAACGGTACTCAACCCGCTCAAAATATTCCAAGCCGTAGAGCGTGCCCATATCCTTTTGTAGCTTATCAATATCAAGCGGCTCATTGAGCGGCTGACGGATATAGTAGCGAATCACCTCATCACCCACTTTTGAAGTGTTGCGCACCTTAATTGAGGTGATCAGCGGTGCTTTTTTCATTTTCTTGGTATTGCTGGCAATTTTTTTCTGCTCAGGTAAAGGCTGTGCAACATCCGCCAAACGCCATTGCAAACTTTGGGTAGCGCGGTAACCGGTATCAATCATATCTTGCGCGCGAGCAAAATCAGTGACGCCAAAGCCGGCTAAGGGCGGCTGTACTAAAATATCCTGCGCCTGCAAGGTGGCCAGTTGCGCCTCAGAATTGCGCCGTGTCAGTAAAGCCACTGATTGATTTAAAATATGAAATACGGTTTGCAAAGACTCAGTTGCCGCCAAGGGTGAACCAATATCCACCACAATCACTCGATCCACGCCCATCTGCCGCGCTATATCCACCGGGATATTATTGGAAATACCACCATCCACTAGTAGGCGACCATCAATTTCCACGGGTGTTAACACCGCAGGAATCGACATACTGGCGCGCACTGCCAAAGCTAAATGCCCTGCGGAAAACACCACGGTTTCACCCGTAGCAAGATCTGCCGCCACAGCACGAAAAGGAATCGGCAGTTGATCAAAGTCTTCCACAGCACCGGCGCGGGCAAACAGCTTTTCTAATAACAGCGCTAGGTTCTGCCCTTGCAGCACACCCAAGGGCAAGCCCAAGCTGCCATCATCACGAAAACTAAGCTTTTGCTTCACTAAAAAATCACGATCATCTTGCTTACGACGAAAGGGAATATCTTCTCGCGGTGGCGCATCCGACAAAGCCTGCTGCCAATCAAGCTCAGTGGCGAGCTGCTCCAACTCAGCCACCGTATAACCTGCCGCGTATAAGCCACCGACCACTGCACCCATACTGGTCCCGGCGATGGCATCAATCATGACACCCTGCTCTTCTAAAGATTTCAGCACACCAATATGAGTTAAGCCACGTGCGGCACCGCCAGATAGCACTAAGCCCACCCGCTCACGCTCGCCTTCAGCAACAGGCTCAGCAGCAAGAGTTGTGACACAAGATAGGATTAAAACACTGACGCACAGGCTAAATATTCGACGCATAAACTCCATCTCAAAAAAACTTTAACAACATCAATATAAGAAAACTGTACCAGTCAAATATCAACCTGAGCGTATGAATGCAACGCGCACTTGAGCGCACAGTTGTACTCAGGTTTTACCAGGCTGGACTTGCATCTGCCGTGGTGGTGACCAGTTTCAACGCCAGCCCAACAAAAACCACACCAGCGACACGATTTAAATATATCTGTGCTTGAGGCGATTGATTTAACCAACGCCCCAAGGTACCGGCTAAAACAGCAATAGCGCAAAAAATCAGTAACGACACCACCAGAAAAACACCACCCAATATAAAGATCTGTGGCGCAAGAGCGCCCTGCGCAGGTGAGGCAAACTGTGGTAAAAACGCGAGAAAAAATATCGACACTTTAGGATTGGTAATATTCATAATAATACCACGGCGGTACAACGCCCAATTCGAGCGTGCGCGCGGTGCAGGCGCATCAATTGCACTGGCTGCAGTACGAAAAGCCTGCCAAGCCAAATACAGCAAATAGATAGCGCCCACAGCTTTGAGCAAGGTAAAAGCGAGCACCGAGGTTTGGAAAACCACCGCCACACCTAAGGCCACCGCAGTAGTGTGCACCAGCAATCCGGTACTTAAGCCCAGAGTCACCAATACGCCAGTCTTTTTACCGTAGAGCGCAGATTGCGCCAGTACAAAAATATTATCCGGCCCCGGAGCTAGGCTCAGCACAACTGTGGCAATTATAAAAGTGACTAAGGCATCAATAGGCATTATTTTTCTCAGCTGGGTTTATATAGCGTGGCGCATTGGCGGTGCTCAGAACATCATCATGCTGATCAATTGTAAACAGCAACCGTACGCAAGTAAAAACTACAGCTCAGCAGCACACCTGATCACCCAGTACAAAAAATCCAAGCCTGCATATTTTACTGAGCTACTCAGCGCAATATGCAGGCTTGGATTAATGTTTTTACAAGGTTGTGTTAGGTAAAGATGCTATACAACACCACAGTAATCGCCAGAACTGGCAGAGGAATCAACACACTCACCACAAAGGCTGCAGGGTAGGCACGCTGATGAGTTTCTTTACAAATGGCACGGATGGTGGTCACCACATAACCATTATGCGGTAGCGAATCTAATCCGCCTGAAGCAATCGAAGAAATACGGTGCATCGCGCCATTATCTAAGCCCATTCCTTGATAAATCGGTGCCAAGATAGGTAAGGCGATGCCTAAACCACCCGAAGCAGAGCCGGTGATACCCGCAATCACAGTCACAGCCACCGCAAGTCCCGCGTACTCAAGACCCGGCATATCCGTGAGAAAGGCAACGATATTAGCAAAGGCTGGCGACTTCGCCGCGACCGCACCAAAGCCCACCACGGCACAGGTATTGGAGATAGCAATTAAGGCATTTTCACTGCCCACACTGATCATTTTACCCGGTGATTCGATGGTTTTATAAAACAGCAGATAACCGATCAATAAACTTGCCAGCATTCCCGACAGCAAGGCTTCAATAACACTAATATAGTTACTGAGAACGTTAAAACCAACGACCAAAACCACCAGTGGCACAATAGCGCTGACAAAACCAATCAGCGACTCTTTGCTCACAGCGACCTCGCCATAACCTTCTGGCAAATCAAACCCTTCACCGTTTGCTGCAGCGCGACTGGCCATATATTTCAAGGCATAACCGCCTGCTAGCATAATCAGCAAAGCCATCAACACACCAATAACACCGCCAGCAGTCGCCGTGGTGCCAAAGTAGGTGGTGGGAATTAAGTTTTGAATTTCCGGAGAGCCCGGTGACACCATGGTGAAGGAAATCGAACCAAAAATAATTGCTGCCGGAATAAAACGGTGCGCAATATTAGCGCTACGAAACAGCTCAAATGCAATGGGATACAAAGTAAAGCCCACCACAAAAACGCTGACACCACCGTAAGTCAAAATAGCACCAGCACCCACCACCGCCATAATGGCACGCTGTGGCCCCAGTACTGCTTTAGATTTATTGGCAATGGCCAATGCCGCACCACTGTCATCCATTAATCGACCAAAAATAGCCCCGAGTAACAGTGCTGGAAACCAGGTGGTAAAAAACCCGGTGAAGCCATTCATATAATACTTGAGCATGGCCTCGCCCAAATTCATTTCACTGGTCACAGCAACCACAATCGCGCAAACAATAGCCGAGACAATAATACTCATCCCGCGCATGGTCATAATAACCAAAAGTGACAGCCCAGCAAGCAGGCCTAAATAGCTGAGTAGCAGCATAATGAGAGTTCCTATTATTAATATTATTTTTGAAATAGGCCCCTTAATGTTCTTTAAGGGTTAACTCGAGTCTAAAAACCACACCTACAATTTACAACCAACCGCACACGCAGATAAGCTGTGCATTTTTGCAGAACAACGAAGAGCTTTAGGGTTTCAGG
This sequence comes from Gammaproteobacteria bacterium, assembly GCA_012513235.1. Classification (GTDB taxonomy): domain Bacteria; phylum Pseudomonadota; class Gammaproteobacteria; order Pseudomonadales; family Pseudomonadaceae; genus Denitrificimonas. Next base: position 2,238 of record JAAZCO010000064.1, on the reverse strand, counting down.
CAAGCAAGAATGCGCAGAGTCAATTATTGAACACAGTGCTACTGGGAATTTAAACGACGACACACCAGCGCATAAATAATGCGAAGAATGACAGCTTTTATATGTGTGCTTTACGATTCTGAAACAGAACTGATAGTGCGGAGAAAACCAAATTGCAGATACAAAAAAGCCCCGTATTTCTACGAGGCTTTTTTTATTTGGTGCCGGCACCAAGAGTCGAACTCGGGACCTACTGATTACAAGTCAAAATGCCAAGCACTCCTTTTTAAGGGTTGAAAACTCCTCACATACTCAGGTTTAAAAGCACCTCTCAGATTTCTTTCTGTGAGGTAATCATGAAAAAAGTAGCTGTTATTTCCACTAAAGGTGGCGTAGGTAAAACCACAACAGCAGTCAACTTAGCGGGTATTGCTGCCGATGCAGGAAAGCGTGTCCTGCTCCTTGATCTTGATATTCAACCAACTCTGTCCAGTTATTTCCACCTAGAAGCCGAAGCTGATGGTGGCATATTTCAGCTCGTTGGCTTCAACGAGACTCGCCACAGCGAAATCATCTCCAGCACCTCCATACCGAATCTTCATATCATCAAGTCAAATGATGATCAGGGCCAGCTGAACAGTCTGCTACTTAACGCTGCTGACGGTCGCCTACGACTTCTCCGTTTACTGGAAGCATTTAAAGACGATTACGACTTGGTTGTCATGGATACCCAAGGCGCACGCTCCGTCACGCTCGAAATGGCACTGCTGGCAGCTGACACCGCAATTTCTCCAATTATCCCTGAACTACTCGCTGCCCGTGAATTTCGTCGTGGAACCATTGCTCTATTTGATGAACTGAGCAGCTACCAGTACATGGGGATTCAGCTCCCAGAACTGCAGGTTTTTATCAACCGAGCTGATGCAGTCACAACCGATGCACGATTGATTACTGAAAACCTTCACAGCACATTTGATGGTGATTCAGGCATTCGCGTACTCGACACATCTGTTCCCAACCTAGCCTCGTACCGACGCGCAGCAAGTCTTTCAATGCCCGCCCACCGTATTGAAACTCGCAAACCCTCTGGCAGAAAAGCTCCGTCAGCATTGGAAACAATGACCGCGCTTGCAATTGAAGTTTTTCCCGAATGGGCAGACGACTTTCAACAGCTAACACCCGAAAAAGTAAGCAGCATATTCGATACCTCTACGCTTACTCAGTTTGAAACTGAGGAAGGTAGCAATGATTAATCAACGTCTATCAACACTAGAAACCTCACTCAACAAGCTCGACGGCTGGTTGGGCTTATTTATAGCCATCGGCCTCTCCTTCGGTTTTGCCTACTTGTTGTTGGTCACCGTTGGCAAAAATGAGCTGAGCGATGCTGAGCTACTTGAACTTGTGAAACATACTAGCCAGCCCGAGTGTGTTACTGAGCGCTTATTAAGCCATAAACATGGGGCTGTCGCCCTAGGCCGTCATATCATCACTCGTGATGATGTTAGAGACGCAGATGCAACATGCAAACACCTATCATCGCTACAAAATAACGGGGTTGCTGGAGGTAGCGAATGACTACCTTATCGACATCTACACCCTGTTCAATCGAAGCTGAGCACGCCGTACTAGGCGGCCTGATTCTTGACAACCAGACCTGGGACCTTATTTCCGGTGTGCTTACCGAGTCGGATTTCTTTCAGTTTAACAATAGGCAGCTATTCAAACTGATTCGCGAACTTTCTGAGCGCAGTGAGCCTTTTGATATTATTACCATTTCTGAGCTTGCTATGCAGCGTGAGATGGGCAGTCAAGAATTTCTGGCTTATGTCGGTGAAATCTGTCTCAACACTCCTTCTACTGCAAACATTGAAGCCTACCGCGATATTGTCCGAGAGCGCTCACAACTGCGTCAACTGATTAAAATTGGCCATGATTGCACCCGCCTGGCCAGCTCTAAAGAGGCTGTCAGTGAAGATGTACGTGAGGAAATTGAGCGGGAACTCTTCACTCTTTCGTCCGAATCAGCCAGCAATTTTACCGATCTCCGTGCTGTCATGCTGGAGGTTATTGATGAAGTGGATTTCGCCGTCCAAAATGACATTGGCTTACTGGGTTTAGACACTGGACTGATCGACCTAAACAACCTTACTGGTGGTTGGTTTACAGGTCTCAACATACTTGCCGCAAGGCCTTCAATGGGAAAAACAGGTCTGTGTCTCAGATTCATCCAAGCAGCTTTAGACACATTACCTAAAG
>JAAZCO010000389.1 GCA_012513235.1 Gammaproteobacteria bacterium | reverse complement strand
GATTCGCTGTATTTTGTTAACCGGCGGCGATAAAGTCTTTGCTGCTGGTGGTGATATTTCCAGCATGGCTGATACCGGCCCGATTGATATTTACCAGCGCCACACAGAGCGTGTTTGGGCGCCGATTCAGCACTGCCCTAAACCTGTAATTGCCGCTATTTGTGGCTACGCTTATGGTGGTGGTTGCGAACTGGCCATGCATGCAGATATTTTAATTGCTGGTGAAAGTGCGCAGTTTTGCCAACCCGAAATCCGCATCGGCATCATGCCTGGCATTGGCGGCACACAGCGTCTGGTGCGCGCCGTTGGCAAAGCTAAAGCAATGCAGATGGCGCTGACCGGCAAGCCCATCAGTGCCCATGACGCTTGGGTTGGCGGCTTAGTCAGCGAAATCGTACCCGATGATCAAGTGCAAGCCCACGCGCTGAGTCAAGCCAAGCTCATTGCCAAAATGCCACCGCTGGCTGCTGAGCAAATTAAAGAAGTGATTTTGGCTGGCATGGATGCATCACTCGAAGCGGGTCTAGCCTTAGAACGCAAAGCCAACGCCCTACTCTTTGCCTCCAATGACCAAAAAGAAGGTATGAACGCCTTTATCGAAAAAAGAAAACCTGTCTTTAAGGGCAACTAAGTCTCCAGCAAAAACAACAACGCCCGGTGATGCCGGGCGTTGTTGTTTTTAAAGTTCAGAGTGCTTTACGCAGCAAGATTGCGACGCAATTCCAGCTTATCGACCTTATTCGAAGCATTTTTCGGCAAATCAGCATAGAACACCACGCGACGCGGCACTTTATAGTTGGCCATCTGCGCACGACTCCAATCAATCAGCTCTTGCTCACTGAGTTCCACTCCATGCTTGAGCACCACACAAGCACAACCCACTTCACCCATGCGCTCATCGGGTATACCAATGACTGCCACTTGCGCAATACCAGGGTGTTCAAACAGACCTGCTTCAATTTCAGCTGGATAGCAGTTAAAGCCTCCCACAATAAACATATCTTTTAAGCGATCAGTGATGGTTAAGTTACCATCAGCGTCCACATGCCCCACATCACCGGTACGTAACCAACCATCAGCGGTAATCGCTTCGGCAGTGGCCTGCGGGTCATTGAAGTAGCCTTGCATCACGTGGAAACCACGCAAACAAATCTCACCGGACTCACCGGTGGCAACCGCCTGACCTTCAGCATCAAAAATACCCAACTCAGTGCCCGGAATCGCACTGCCACTGGTGCTAGCAATGGTCTCAGCCGGTGCAGCCGGATCACAAATGGTCGCCAAGCCACCGCACTCAGTTAAACCGTAAGCAGTCGTCACTACGGCAAAACCAAGCTCATTGCGCAAACGCTCAATCAAGACCGGCGGAATTGCAGAAGCGCCAGTGACTGCAATACGTAAACTACTCAGATCCGCTTCAGCTAAACGCGGATGCGCCAACATCGACAAATACAAAGTCGGCGGTCCAGGCAACACAGTAATGCGCTCTTTCTCAACGCGGCGGAAAATATCCTCAGCATCAAACACCGCTTGCGGAATAATAGTAGCGCCAGCAATTAAGCAGGTTAACCATCCGGCTTTATAGCCAAAGCTATGGAAGAACGGATTCACTACTAAATAGCGGTCACCCTCAACTAAACCAATGATGCGCACATATTCACGAAACGCCTGCAGCGTCTGCGTGTGGTTATTCATCACCCCTTTAGGCTTACCTGTGGTGCCTGAAGTGAATAACAAGTCTGATAAATCATCGGCACGAATCGACTCAGCACGCTCACGTGCCGCAGCGAGTGTCACTGTTGCACCTGTTTGGATAAAGTCAGCCAAGGATATTTGATTGGCACCCGTAGGCTCACCAATCACCACCACTTGCTCAAGTGATGTAGGACGGTGCGCAGCCAGCATCGACGGGTAATCCACACCTAAAAAGTCGCCAACGACAAAGGCAATACGCGAACCACTGCGCTCTAAAATATCTGCAGCTTCATTACCTTTCATGCGCGTATTGATCGGCACTAACAAGCCGCCAGCACAGTGCACAGCTAAAGCG
>JAAZCO010000388.1 GCA_012513235.1 Gammaproteobacteria bacterium | reverse complement strand
TCTGAACACTGACTCATCCAGCCGCAGTCATTGCACATTAACACCGGAGAAAAGCCACGACGGTTGAGAAAGACTAGAACTTGCTGTCCGGCTTCCAGGGTTGTGCGTATCTCTTTTTGCAGCGGTGCGCTAATGCCTGAGTCGAGCGGCAAGCTGCGCACATCTAAGCGGATAAACTTGGGCTGACTGGCACCGCCGGCACGTTTAGTTAAACGCAGCAAAGCAAAGCGTCCGCTGTGTGCGTTATGCAAACTTTCTAAACAAGGCGTGGCGGAACCCAACACAATCGGCACATTAGCGGAACGGGCGCGCACCAGTGCGAGGTCGCGGGCATGGTAGCGCAGGCCTTCTTGTTGCTTATAAGAGGCGTCATGCTCCTCATCAATGATGATCAGGCCCAGATTTTTTAACGGAGTAAACAGCGCTGAGCGTGTCCCGATAATAATATCGGCATGCCCAGAGCGTGCTGCCAGCCAAGCTTCTAAACGCTCACGATCATTAACGTGAGAGTGCAGCAGTGCAATGCGTGCATTAAAACGTTTGGTAAAACGCTCTAAAGTTTGTGGGCCCAGATTGATTTCGGGAATCAGCACCAGTACTTGTTTGCCCGCTGCTAATGCCTCACGAATCAGTTGCAAATAGACTTCAGTTTTACCACTGCCGGTCACGCCCGCTAATAAGTAGGCTTTAAACTCTTGGTTATTGGCATGAATGGCGTTAAAAGCAGCTTGTTGCTCTTCGTTGAGCGGTAATTCAGGTTGCGCCAAGCTGGGCGTTTTATGCGGTAAATCTTGCAGTTGGCGCAACTGCTGGGTGGCGAAACCTTTTTTCAGCAAGGCGGTGGCGCTGTCTTTACTTATATTGAACTGCTCAAGACGTTCATGCGCGATGCCCTGTGTATGCTGGGCTAAGACTTTGAGAGCGTCGCGCTGGCGTGGGGCGCGTGTCAGTAGCGGGTCTTCGAGATTCAGCGGCAGCTTTGCCAGCCAGATTTTTTGCTGACGTGCCTCGGCGGGCTCGCCTTGGCGTAACAGAGTCGGCAGTGCCCAGCTAAAGGTATCGCCCAAGCTGTGTTGGTAATACTGCGCAGTCCACAGGCACAAGCGCATAATGCTCGCCGGTAATAAAGGCTGCTCGTCTAATAACTCCAGCGCATCTTTGATTTTATCGACCGGCACATGGGTGCTGCTGGCGGTTTCCACCAAAATACCCACCATCTCACGCCGACCAAAAGGTACGCGCACGCGCATCCCAGGCTGCCATGCCGCGACAGCCACTTGTGTAGGGGCGCGGTAATCAAACAGCCGGCGCAATGGTGATGGTAAAGCAATGCGTAAGTAGAGTTCAGACACGCCCATATCCCTAGTATTGATGGCGCTAGCTTAGCGTATTGGTCAGTCACTTGCTTGCTCACGTGCCGCAAACAATAGTCTGTTGCCATGATTGTGTAGAGCGCAGCTTGAGCTTAATGAGGATGCTCTAAATGCCAGCATACAGTTGCAATCTTTGCTGCTTTTGTCGCCCTAAAGGGACGGCCTACAATAATGAATAGAATGAGCATTGGGTGTGCTAATAGCTAATCTGATTGGCGTCGATGGGGCTTGCGTGGTATGAATAAAAGCACAATTTGCATGAAGTAGGAGAGCAGTATGGGCAAAAGAGTAGCGATTATTTTATCGGGCTGTGGTGTGTTTGATGGTGCGGAAATTAACGAGACGGTACTGACCGCTTTACGCTTGGATCAGTTGGGTGCTTATGTTGAGTTTTTTGCCCCAGATATCAATCAACATCATGTACTGAATCACCTCAGCGGTGAAGAAATGCCCGAGCAGCGTAATGTGTTGGTGGAGTCCGCGCGTATCAGCCGTGGCCAAAGCCGCGATGTACGCGAGCTCAAAGCTGCTGATTTTGATGCGCTGATTATGCCCGGTGGTTTTGGGGTGGCCAAAAATCTATCTGATTTTGCTTTTAAAGGCGCAGATTGCACGCTCGAAGCAGGCACTTTAGCGGCCATTATGCAGTTTAAAGAGGCGAAAAAGCCGGTGGGCTTAATGTGCATTTCACCGGTATTGTCAGCGAAGATTTTCGGTGCTGGCGTGCAGTGCACCATAGGTAGCGATGAAAGTACCGCCGCAGCTATGACGCAAATGGGCGCTGCGCATCAAACAACTGAGGTGGATGGCATTGTCGTTGATGAAGCCAATCGCTTAGTCACCACACCGGCTTATATGCTGGCGCAATCAATCAGTGAAGCCGCTAAGGGCATCAATAAGTTGGTTGAGCAAGTGCTGAAAATGGCATAAAGCTAGATGCTAATGTGCTTGTGCTGCTGTCAGGTGCGCAAGCACATTAGATGTTATTCAGCGGGCTGATTGCTCGGCAGTTTAGCGAGGCGGGTTAAAATACGATCCAAGGCATTGGAGAAGGCTTGTTTATC
>JAAZCO010000387.1 GCA_012513235.1 Gammaproteobacteria bacterium | reverse complement strand
TTTCGACACCCATAAACAGCACACCAATCATGGTTGCAGCTTGCGCGATAAAGTCTTGTTTAGAGAAGCGCCAAGTGCGCTTAAGTGACTTAAAATCAACCAAACTTAATACCGCAACAATAATAGTTGCAGCTAAAACAGCATGGGGTAAGTTGTGAAATAACGGCGTAAAAAACATCGCTGTGACTGCAATGCCAACCGCAGTTAAAACACCGGCCATCGGCGTTCTAGCGCCCGCATCAAAGTTCACAATGGAACGTGAAAACCCACCAGTGACTGGAAAGCCACCACTGACCGCAGCAGCAATATTTGCCGTGCCTAAACCAACCAACTCTTGGTCAGGATCAATACGCTCACGACGCTTAGCAGCGAGAGTTTGCGCAACTGACACAGATTCAACAAAACCCACCAAACTGATCAACAAGGCTGCGGGTAACAATTGAATCGCCAGTTGCATATCCATAGTGGGCATACGTAAAACAGGTAAACCCTCAGGTACACTACCCACCACTTGTACACCACTGTTAGCTAAATCACCCAAAGTCACAGCTAACACAGAAACAATAATAGTCAGTACCGGTCCAGTTTTCGTTAGGCTATCTGCCCAGCCTTTTGAGCAACCCAAGCCCAACAAAAAACCTTTTAAGCGAGTACGTACCAATTGTAAAAATAATAGACACAAGCCACCAATGATTAAGGTTGGCACATGAATATAAGGTATCTGCGACACCAATGACGGTACTAACTGCAAAACAGTATCGCCGCTCGCTTGCACGCCCAAAATATGCTTAAGCTGACTTAAAGCAATCAATAAGCCCGAAGCACTGATAAAGCCAGAAATCACTGGGTGGCTTAAGAAGTTAGCTAAAAAGCCTAGGCGCAACACTGCCATCAGCAGCAGCATCAGCCCCGACCGGGTCGCCAGTAACATCGCTGCACCGACATATTCTGCGGTTTGCGCGGCAAACATCGGTGTTAAAGCTGCCGCAGTCATCAAGGAGATCACTGCCACAGGCCCAACCGCTAAGGTACGACTGGAGCCGAAGATGGCATACAGAAATAACGGAGCAATACTGGCATACAGCCCAGTAATGGGCGGAAGTCCCGCAAGCATGGCATAAGCCAAGCTCTGCGGAATCAACATTAAGGTCACAATCACCGCGGCTAAACCATCTTTACCCGCGGTGGCTTTATCATAAGAAGCTGCCCAGTCTAAACAGGGCAGCCAACGTTTTAGATTCACTCTTTTTTACCTGCCTCATAGTTACACGCTGGATCAGCTACCGATGCATGTGGCTCATAATTGAGAATTTCAGGCTTAGCCCACCATTCACGACCTTTGAGCATCAAATCAAAGTAGATGTACGGCATCGCAGTGGCCTTTAAGAACCATGCAAAACGGCGCGGCACTCTAGGATTGAGTGGGTAGCTGGGCAGCAGTTTTCCACCATAGCCAAACTCAGCCATAATCGCTTTACCGCGCTCAACCACCAGCGGGCAAGCACCGTAACCGTCATACACTGCACGGACACCACGCTCATTGAGTACGGCGAGAATATTCTCAGCCACCACCGGCGCTTGTTTACGTACTGCAGCAGCCGTTTTAGCATTGGGCGTGGAACACACATCACCCAAGCCAAAAATATTGCCGAAACGCGTATGACGTAAAGTGTCGTCATGCACTTCTAACCAACCATCGGCATTCGCTAGCGTACTTTCACGGATAAAACGTGGCGCGCGTTGCGGTGGTACCGCATGTAAAAAGTCGAAAGACTTCTCCACACGCTCTTGATGACCTTCAGCATCAGTCACGTTAAACCATGCTTTACCAGCAGGGCCGTCAACTTCGACTAAGTTGTATTGAAAATTCAACTGGGCATTGTATTTTTTTACATACTCCATCAGCGGTGGCACAAAATCAGCAACACCAAAGAGCGCACCACCGGCAGTGCAAAATTCGATTTCAATGTCCTTTAAAACATCTTCTTTCAACCACCAGTCCGCCGACATATACATGGCTTTTTGCGGTGCACCAGCGCATTTAATTGGCATCGGTGGCTGAGTAAACAGCGCGCGGCCTTTGCGTAAGTTCTGCACTAACTGCCAAGTGTAAGGTGCTAACTCCAGCATATAGTTAGAGGTCACACCGTTTTTACCCAAGGTCTCGCGCAAACCTTTAATAGCATCCCAATGCAGCTTTAAACCTGGGCAGACAATCAAAGTGCGGTAACCCAACTGACGACCATCTTCTAACACAAGGGTATTTTGCTCAGGCAAAAACCCAGTGACTGCCGCACGAATCCATTGCGCGTGTTCTGGAATGCACTTGGCCATCGGGCGCTCAGTTTGCGAACGCGTAAAGACACCCGCACCCACCATCGTCCAGCCTGGCTGGTAGTAATGCTGCTCACTGGGCTCAACAATACCAATGCGTAAGCTGGGATTACGACTGAGCAAACTTGCACTAACCGCACAACCTGCAGCACCACCACCGACCACTAAAACATCGTAAGGGTTACTCTGTGCGCTGTGAGTTGGATTAGGAATTTGTACTTGCTCGGTGCTGCGCTGCTGCAAGCGTGGCAATAAACCACTGAGGTCATAGCCTGCACCTTGGGCAGCCTCAATAATTGCCGCGGGAGCTAAACGGTGTGCCTCACTCAGTGCCCATAGGCTGGAGGAGCGAGTACCGGTACGACAAAACGCCAATACAGGGCCTTTCACCTGCGCTAATAACTGCGCAAAATCAGTGATTTGCTCGTCAGTGATTTGCCCTGCGACCACAGGTAAATGATGATATTCCAAACCTGAAGCCTGCGCCGCAGCAGCCATTTCTGCGCTACTAGGCTGGCCTTCGCCTTCCTCATCAGGTCGATTATTAATGACTGTCAGAAAGCCCGACGAAGCGACGGAAGCCATATCTGCAGGTTGTATTTGCCCGATAACGGACAAAAAAGGCGTAAGTTTTTTAACTGCTTCCATCGATGTATCTCCTTAACTACAGTGCATTGAGCGGTATTTTTAAGTAGCGTACACCGTTATCTTCTGCAGGTGGTAGATCGCCTGCACGCATATTTATTTGCACTGACGGCAGGATTAAAGTGGGCATAGAAAGCGTTGCATCACGCGCGCTACGCATCGCCACAAAATCATCCACAGTCACGCCTGCATGTACATGAATATTGTGTTCGCGTTCAGCTGCCACTGTGGTTTCGTTGCAGTATTCTTCTCGGCCTGGGGCTTTATAGTCATGACACATAAACATCCGCGTATCGTCAGGCAAGGTGAATAACCGCTGAATCGAGGCAAATAAAGTACGCGCATCACCACCGGGAAAATCACAGCGCGCGGTGCCGTAGTCCGGCATAAATAAAGTGTCGCCCACAAACACCGCATCACCAATCACATAGCTCAAGCACGCAGGCGTATGACCAGGCGTATGCATTACGGTGATCGTTTGCTGACCAAAGGTTAAGCTGTCACCTTCACTCAATAAACGATCAAACTGACTGCCATCAGTGGCAAATTGCGCTTCAGCGTTAAACAACTCACCAAATACTTTTTGCACTGTGGTGATTTGCGCACCAATGGCAAGCTGGCCACCCAACTGCTCTTTTAAATAAGGCGCTGCCGAAACATGGTCTGCGTGCACATGGGTCTCTAAAATCCACTCCACTGCAAGCTGACGCTCACGTACAAAGGCCACGATTTTTTCCGCGCTGTCTGTTTTAGTACGACCAGAAGCGGCGTCATAATCCAAGACTGAATCAATAATTACACAGGCGGATGAGGCAGGATCTTGCACCACATAGCTGTAGGTGTAAGTGGCGGGATCAAAAAAACTTGTCACTGCAGGTCGCATAGCACCGTCCTCACAGACATATCAGATAAACATATACTTAATCATACACAATTAAATAGAATATGCTTATAACGATTAGCAATATATGACTGAAACTCAGTAGCCAGAAAAGCAAAAAGGCACCACGAGGGTGCCTTAATGATCAAATCACGCAGCTGCTATTTTTTATCACAGCCTTTTTTACATGCGGTATTGATGCCTAAAATGCTGTACAGCGGGCAAATACCAAAAGAACCGGTCAGCACAGGTACTACACCCAACCAACCCCAAACACCAATATTGCCAGTCAAAGTCAGCACAATCAGTACCAAGCCAACGATAACGCGTAGAGCACGATCGATAGTTCCCATATTGCTTTTCATAATAACTCCTCACTACTGCGATTAGGATATGACATCAACAATATACTATACAAGAACATAAAATGTATGCGATCGACTCATCTTTCTAACAAATACACAATATTTAAGCTGACTGGTCGTCTGGGCAATACATTTTATATAAGGTTTCAATAATCGCTAACGCTTGCGGACTGCTGATACTGTAATAAATCTGTCGACCATCACGGCGCGTATCCACTAAGCCTTCACGACGTAATACGCCAAGCTGCTGAGATAAAGTGGGTTGCACAATGTTCAGGCGCTCTTCAAGTTCGCCCACATTCATTTCGCCACGCACTAACTGGCACAACAACAACAGCCGATCAGGATTGCCTAACGCTTTAAGTAGCTGCCCAGCGGCAGCAGCATTATCTCGCAGTTGATCAATATCTATCAAAACAGCCGAGTCATTCATTTATTACACCTTTAAACTAAGTGATAGCGGCAATCCCTTCCCACGGTGATAGATGATGTCCATATCAAGATGATTGCGCTTCTTATTAACGCATCATATTACCTTGCCCGCAGCATTATCGAAACGGGATAGGCACAGATAAATCCATATCAAAAACAAAACTTACACTGATAACAGTTTCGCGAGCCACGGCAAGCTGTACATAGCTATATAGCCTGAGAACACAGGTATATCTTACCCGCTCTAAAGCTGAGAAACAGCTATAACTCAGGCTTTACAGACTAATGGGTCATGCATTTTTTTCTGGCACCACTAGAGCCCAGAATAAACCCCAAAGCAAAGCCCCAGCCCCAAGCCAAAACGCGCCTTGTAAAGTGCCGTTTGCCGCCAACCACTGTGAGGTTAACCAAGGTCCTGCCAGCTGCGTAAAACCATACAAGGCCACCAATCCAGCGGATAAACGCGGGCCTTGATGGGGGTGTAATGTGCGGGCCAAACGCTGGGTTAACAACACCGTCCCTAAAAAGGTACTGCCCACCAGTAACGCACATAGCACAATACCCCAAGCTGCAGGCAAGAGTAGTACAGCCAACACACCTAACAACTGGATAATATAATTTAAGCGTAGAGCCAATGCATCGCCAATACGTGCACCTAACTTATTCCACACCCAAGGGGCGGGCAAAGTCGCTAAAGCTACCAACAACCAACTGCCATCCACCAAAAAACTACCAGGTTCCAACTGCAAACTTGCCAGCATCGGCAAAAAAGTCAGTGGTAAAATATAACCCAACCCCGCTCCCGCATAGGATAGAAACAATGGCGTACTGGCGCGATCAAATAAACGGGTCGATACCGCCACGCCATCCACTGCTGTGGTCAGGGGCGCAGGAATATCTAAGACCGCCAACTGCCGCCACCCCCACCAGGCTAATGGCACGCTGAGCAAGAACGCTGGCCACCAACGATCAGCCCCCACTAACCATTGTGCGGGTACAGCCACCAAGGTGCTGGACACTAATAAACCGACACCCACGCCCAAGTACACCAAGCCACTGGCCGTCGCCCGTCCATGCCGCGCCAACCACTCCAGAATTAACGAAGGTGCTTGCACAAATACAATGCCGTTGGTGATGCCGTTCAACAGGCGCAATGCTGACAAGGTCTCCACCGTCTCAGCTTGCGTCTGCAACAAAGTACTGAGCACGTTTATTGCTAAAGCCCAGGGCAGCACCCGATGAATCTGCGCCACGCGGTGCCAGCGCATCGCCAACAATGCACCCAGCAAATACCCTAGGTAATTCCAACTGGCAACATCAGCCCCTTGCTGCAAAGTTAACAAACCATCTTCAACCAACAATGGCAATAACGGGGTGTAGATAAAGCGCCCTAAAGTTTGCACCACCAGCAGCACCAAAGCGCCAGCAACGATGACACGCAAGAGGTCTGGGGTTTTCTGAGTCATAAATGTAGTTCTTATTGTTAAAGGATTCAGTGTGCAGTGCTTTGACGCGCGCGGCTTTGCGACATTAGTGTTAAACCCATCACTTTACTGCACTATTGTTGAAAGGCGATCAGACGCGCTAAAAACTGTGCTCGCCATGGCGCCTGTTGCGGTAAGGCGACAAAAGACGGATTTAAATAGCTGTCATGCGCCAGATACGTTAATACCTCGCCGTGCAGATTTAACACCTGACCGCCCGCTCCCTCGAGCACACCTTGCGCGGCAGCAGTATCCCACTGCGAGGTCGGAGCTAAGCGCGGATACAAATCAGCCAAGCCTTGCGCCAGCTGACAAAATTTTAACGAACTGCCCACGCTGACTAAATCTAGGCTTGGAAAATCCTCAGCCAAAATGTGCAAGACAGCTTCTTGCGCAGGACTGCTATGGCGCTTACTGGCCACTACGGACAATGAACCGGGCGCAGCCTGACGCATCTGCAAGGGCGTTATATCACCCTGCGCATCTTGGCAGGACGCACCAAACTCTGCACCACCGTAGTAGATATCACCCGTCACCGGCACACCAACCACACCAAATACCACACGACCTTGCTCTATCAGCGCTACGTTCACAGTGTACTGGGCACTACCACTGATAAACTCTTTGGTGCCATCTAAAGGATCGACTAACCACCAGCGCGTCCACTGCTGACGCTCACTGAGCGGTATATCGCAATCTTCTTCTGAAAGCACCGGGATACTGCTATCTAAAGCACTTAGGCCAGCAGCTAAGACGTTATGCGCAGCAATATCAGCCGCGGTCACTGGTGAGTCATCGGCCTTAGTTTCAACCGCCACATTGGCTTGCCAATAGGGCAATGTAGCTTGGCCTGCAGCCTGTACCAGTTGCAGTACAGGACTGACCAAAGGATGCATCATAGCGTGAGTTCTCCACGCTGCACCAAGAGGTCGCGTACCACATACATCGCCGCTAATGCACGCCCTTCAGAAAACTGCGGGTGCTCTAACAAGCCTAATAAATTGCGCAAGCTGGCAGTTTCAACTCGCATTTGCTCGGGCTCATCACCCTCTAAGCGTGACGGGTATAAGTCGCGCGCCAATACCACATGAATACTCTGACTCATATAACCTGGCGACAAGCTCAACTCAGTAATATGCTCTAACGAGCGCGCCGCAAAGCCGGCCTCTTCTTGCAGTTCGCGATTGGCCGCTTGCAAAGCATCTTCGCCCGGATCAATTAAGCCCTTAGGTAAAGACAACTCATAGGTTTCGCTGCCCGCACAATACTCTTCAACCAACACCACATTTTCATTATCGGCCAAGGCGACAATCATCACCGCTCCTAAACCGCCGGCCTTACCGCGTAAACGCTCATAGGTGCGCTCAACGCCATTACTAAAACGTAGCTGCAATTGCTCGACGCGAAAAATTCGACTGCGTGCTACTTCTTCACTCGACAAGATGACTGGTTTTTCTCGCATAACAAAACTCCCAATGCTGATGCAGGTATCATAGCGCGCTTGCACACACAGTTTTAGAGAGATTTTGCTATGCAACAGCTGCCTTGGGCACACATTGATACAGTTTTACTGGATATGGACGGCACTTTACTTGACCTGCATTTTGATAATTTCTTTTGGCTCAAGTATTTACCACAATGCTATGCCGAGAAAAATAATTTATCACTGGCCCAAGCTGATGCCTATTTAACCCC
>JAAZCO010000386.1 GCA_012513235.1 Gammaproteobacteria bacterium | reverse complement strand
GGGACTCATAATCCCTTGGTCCACGGTTCAAGTCCGTGCAGGCCCACCACTTGCAACGCCATAACCAGCAAGGCTTACAAGAGAATCTTCAGCATTTTCTGAGCCAGAAAAATAGCAAAACATTAGTTTAGCGACACATCCAGCCTTTGCCCGTTTTAAGCACCTGATGTCCCCTGCCCAAACTTGATTAAATCCTGTCGAGTTAAAGTTCATATTGTCCAAATTAAGGGCTACTACACAGGCTAGCTCTTGCCAAGAGGTAATTTGGTCAACAAAAAGGCCGGCTAGATATCTATCCAGACGGCCTTATGTAGCTTCACTTAACGAACCGGATTGTACTCTACCGGAATCCAGCGATAAGCCTCACCATCCGCAACCACATGGCCTATCCCCGGAAAGGGTAAGTGAGCTGCTGCAACCCACCACTTATCTTGCGTAGCCTGCTGCAAGAGGCGTATACGGGTCGCAATCGCCGCTTTCGGATCATGGTCAAACACTACCGTAACTTCAGGATGCTTGAACTGCACAGCATGACTGTGCATCACGTCACCCCAGACCAAAAGCTGATTAGCACCGCTGCCAACCAGGTAACCGGTCATCCCCGGCGAATGCCCCGCCTCATCAATACTCTCAATGCCTGGCACTGGGGATTCGCCTTTTTTAAAGGTACGAAATTTACCAGCAGCCTTGTAGGGCGCAACGGTACGACGTGCATCCGCAAAGAAAGCACGCTCAGCCTCTGGTACAGAGCTAGCGATTGATTCGCTCAACCAGTAATCCGCATCCTCCTTAGGCGCTACGAACTCAGCATTAGCAAACGCCGCGGTACCGTCTGGATTCGTTGCACCACAGGCATGGTCAGGATGCATATGGGTAACAATAACCTCATCAATCTCTTCAGGAGTGACGCCAGACACCTTAATGTTATCAACCAAATTACCTAAGCTAGCGCCAAAGCATTTGGCAGCGCCGGCATCAATGAGTGTATGACGGTCGCTCTGCTGGATTAGATAAGCATTCACAGAGGTTTGCGTGCCATCTTGGCTGACCGGCACATACATCGCTTGTAACAGTCCATCTAGATCTAGTCCGTCAGTATTTTGCATCACGGCGTTTGGCATATGGGACTGGCCGTCATAATAGGCGGTCACTGTTATATCATCGCCTAATGCCATCCGATAATAACCGGGTACCTGAACATTTTCAGGCCTCAGACTTTGCGTCTGTTCTGCCGCTACAGTCATAAAACTAGAACAGGCTAACGCCATTCCAGCAGAAAGGATACTTAGCTTACCCCAAGAGATTTTGCTCATACTATTTCCTCGTATCCTAGATAAATGTGTTGTTCATCATGGCCTGAAATCGCGCACAACCTATGACAAAGGATAATAACAATGCACTGCTGCTTAGCATATGGTTTTATAGCAACAACCTCCCCCCTCATGGATCTTCAAAAAAGCAAAAACCCGCAGCATAGGCCAACTCAGACCTGCGCTGCGGGTTTGTATGATAGTGCGACTTAGAGCTGCAACAGCTTGGCTAAGACTCTAGCCAGCCTGCGCTACAGGCCTGCCTAAGGCTTACTAGACCAGTGAGTCACCGTCTTTCTTAGCTTGGCGTATATCTCTGACTAGCGCGACACAGAGCGTCAGCAGCACTAGAGTGGATAACACCGGCCACATCAGTACATAGACTGTTAATGCAAATGTCGACATCTTAACTCTCCTTAAGCTTCTGCTTCTTTATGGAACTCAATCACGCGCTCATCAATGCTCTCGAAATTAAAGTCTGGAGCTTTGCTGCGCAAGGTCATTAAGGTGCACACAACTGTACTTGCGCCATAGGCCGTTAACGAACTGAGCAACACAATGTACTCACGCAAGAAACCTACAGTAAAGAACACTAAAACCAATGCCGTGATAGCGCCGATAATTAAACCAGCCATGCGACCAAAAAAGCCAAAGGTCATCAAGCCAATCACTACCCCACCACCTACAGCGGCGAAAATCTCAAAGAACACTGCAACCGCACCCTCAATCGGTAACCAGTTAAAGCGCACAATCAAGAACAACAGGAACGACACCGCAACCGAGACAGTAAAGGCTGCGTTCGTCACGCGATTCCAATACAAGCTGGCAATCACTGGGAACACAATCGAGCCCCATAAGGCACCGACAAAGATCAGCATCGAGAGGATATCGAGCTTTAAGCTGGCAAATACCACACCCAATAACGCCGCAACAACCATGGTTAGGCGGCCAACCCAAAGCATTTTTTGTGGGTTAGGTTTGTTTTTCGCAATATGCTTACCGTACACATCGGTCATGACAATCGCTGATAAAGCTGACAGATCCGAGTCAGCAGTGGACGATAACGACCCAATCACCATAATAAACAGCATGGCCACCATAAAGGGTGGTAAGTACGTTGCAGCCATTTGTGGGATCAAGTTGTTTAAATCACCATCAATCGGCGTCACACCAGCCAGCAAGGCCAGTAAACCCAGCATCCCCAAGCCAATCACAATCGAGCCATAACCAATGGTTGCGGTAATAAAGCTGGGTTTAATTAAATCTTCACGTACGGCAAATAAACGCTGAGCAATAGTTTGGTTACCAAT
>JAAZCO010000385.1 GCA_012513235.1 Gammaproteobacteria bacterium | reverse complement strand
GCAATCGCACGCTCAGTTAAATCACTGTTGAGGCGCAAAGTCTGCCAAGCAAAGGTTTGCCATTGCTCGTTTTCTTTAACGCGCAACTGCCCTTGACCCGCATCCAGCTGGATTTTCCCTTGCGGGCCTTTGGCTAGTAAATCAACCTTAAAGTCACCATTGAGCTGTCCGCTAATCTCTGCGTCCGCTGGCATCCAAGGTTGCAAGGTGGCCAAAGGAAAGTTGAGCAAGTGATAGTCAATTTTCGTCTCGGGCAACAAACGCTGCTCGCCAGCACACAAACTTGATGCGCCCGATTTGAGGCAGTGCGCGGCCAAGGTCAACTCACCTGAGCTGCGGTAATTGACTGCGGTGGACTTTTCTAACGCCCAGTTTTGTTCATGGCTGCTTAAATCCAACTGCTGAATCTGCCCCAGCCAGTCGCCCTTATCGTTTAAGCCACCACTGATTTTAATCTCGCTATTGAGCACAGGCCCAGTTAACGCCAGCTGCCCAGTATGGGCTGCCACATCACCTTGGCCCTCAAGATGCAACACACCAATCTCGTTCTCACCACTCCAAATGCGCTGCGCATCCACAGCAAACTGCACGCGTTGCTCGGCCAGCAACTCGCCTTTAAGCTCAAGCTGCCCCACGCGCTGCCCATCATAAGCAATGCCGCGCCCCTGCAGTTGCGCCACGGCTTGCGGCTGCTCAAGAGTGCCAGACAGCTGAATATCACCGCTGGCTTTACCCGCCAAGCCCGGCCACAGTTGCACCAAACGTGGCAGCTCAATCTGAATCGCACCCGCCAGCGCTTGATCCAGTTGCGCAGTACCGTAAATACGGTTATCGCCCAAACGCAAATCAGCTTGGCTCAGCTGCCACTGTTGCTTTTGCGCTGATTGCTGCGCGCCCTCAACTGCCACGAGCAACTGAGTGGCCGAGCCGCGTAATTTTCCCTTGAGATCCACAGTGGCATCCAGCTGCAATTGTTCGCCTTGCAGCGTGCCTTGACTGTGAATCAAGCCGGCTAATTCACCCGGCAACTCGGCCACCCAATAGGCCGGATTCAGCTTGCTGACTTCAATATCCGCCAACCAATCCACACCATCAGCAAAACCCACCTTAGCCGTGCCCAGCAAACGCCCTTGCCCAGCTTCCATTAACAGCTCTTGCAATTGCACCTGCTGTAAATCACCCACAAAGGCAGTGGCCACAGTAAAGGCACCAGCAGGGCCGGTTAAATCGCCATTGAGCTTGCCTTTATAATCGCCTGCGCTGTAGCTGACCTGAGCATCCAAGGTTTGTAGTTGCACCGCAATATCCTCTTGCGCCAGCAAGCTGTGCCAAGGGAATTGCTGCCATTGCAATTGTGCATCGGCTTTTAGCTCTTGCTGCCAATCCACCGCACCTTGCACAGCGACAAAAGCATCTTCGCTGGCGGTCAAGCTTAAAGTGCTCAGCTGCGCGCCTGTGGCTTTCACCAAGGCCGCGAGCTTGAGCTTGATCTGCTCTGGGGTATTGGGCAGCGCACCGCGGCCATCCACTTGATAGCCTTTATTCAAATCTCCACGCACCTCCAGCACCAAATCCGCCAGCGTTAGCGTGTCGGGCACATCTGGCGTGGCTGTAAAGCTGGCGACCTTTAAGGTTAATTGCGCCGGCAGTTGCGCATCCAGCGCTTGCAGCTGGCCTTTAAGTGTGGCCGCAACATAACCCGTGGTGACCACATCCAAGCTTAAGGACTGCAAACTGCCCGACAATTGCGCTTGCACAGCTAAGCTTGGCGCATCAGGCATCGGCACCTGAGCATCAATCTGCAACTGCACGGGCCAGCCTTTGCTCGGCATAATTTTGCCTTTAGCCTGCACACGATACTCTTGATATTGCACACCCAATTGCGACAGATGAATACCATCCGCCAACCAACGCGCGCGCAAGCCGGTGTCGGCTAATAACGCTTCACCATTGAGGACAAACTCACCCACATGAATGCGCTCAATCTCAATACTGACCGGCAACTGCAACTCAGGTAACTCGATCCCCTGCGATGGCTCGGTGTCCGGCGCTGACTCAGGCAAATTCAGCTCGATCCGGGCTGCAGTCAAAGTATCTAAACACACCGCACTGCGCAGCAGACACATCGGGCGAAATTGCATTTGCACATCAGTCAACTGTACGGACAAATCATCTTGCTGATAAAGCAACTGATCCGCCTGCCAATCGGTGAGCACCGCGCCGGTAAAATTATCGACACTTAAGCCTGGCACTTGCTGAAGCAACCAACGACTGCCCGCCTGGGTGCTAAGCAAACTAAAGCTGCCACCGAGCACCAACAACACCAGCGTTAACAAGCTCAGCACAATCCACACACTGATGCGTTTAATACTCATAACTCAGGCCCCATGGAGAAGTGCACACGCCAGCCTTTGTCTTCATCAAATGCACGCGCTAAATCAAGACGGATCGGCCCCACTGGTGACACCCAGCGCACACCCATACCAGCACCGGTATTCATTTTATCGCCTAAGGAATTAAACGAATTACCTTGATCCACAAAGGTTGCCACACGCCACTTTTCAGCAATGCTGTACTGATACTCCACACTGCCGGCAAACATATAACGTCCCCCTTCACGCTTGCCCTGCTTATCGCGCGGTGACAAGGTTTCATAATCATAACCACGCACACTCTGGTCACCACCGGCAAAAAAGCGCAGCGATGGCGGGACTTTTTTATAGCTATTCGTACCAATCGCACCAATCTGCGCTCGGCCTAATAAACGGTGGTCATGCGCAAAGGTGATCAAACCGCGCGCCAAAGCACTGACATGCAGCACATCGGCATCGGCAATCAAGCCTTGTTTGGCACCGCGCACATCCCATTGCAAACGGTGCCCACGGCTTGGGTCAATGGGTGAATCACTGCGCAACACCGAGTAACCAATCCCCGGCATTAAGAAACTGCTGCGACCATCGCGCGCGCCACGGCCAAAGTTATACTGCTCTTGCTCCCAGCGCAGCGAGACAATCCGCAACCAGTCACTGGGCAAACGTGAATGCCATTGCACCCCAAAATTAGTCAAACGGCTGTCAGCATCCACCAACTCTTCACGCTGATAACCAGTGGTAAAACGCACATAGTCAGTTAAGGGTTTGCTGGTGACTGGAATTTGATACCAGCTGGACACGTTTTGCCTAGGCTTGGAGACTTCACTGTCAAAACCCAGCTTATGCCCACTGGCATTGACCCGATGACGCTCCCAACCAAAGCGACCGCGCGGCCCCACGTCGGTCGAGAAACCCAAACCCAGACTCAAGGTGCGCGGCTTAATGGCTTCGAGCATCACATTCACCGGAATATCCAACGGGCCATCGGCCGTCCCCACCGCATCCACCCGCACTTGCTCAAAATAGCCGGTGGACTGCAAATTTTGCGTCAGCTTCGCCACCTGCGCGGAGTTGTAGGGCGCGCCGGATTTAAAGGGTAATAAGTGCTGTAACAGTTCTGGAGTGATTTTAGAGTTTTCAGAGAACTTCACCTCACCAAAACGGTAACGCGGACCACTGTCAAACACCAAGTTGATATCTGCCGCGCCCACTTGCGGATCAATCAGCAACTCATGCTGGCTAAAAGTCGCGGCAAAGAAGCCAAAACGCAGCGCTTGGTTTTGCAAATCGCTTTTTAAATCGTCATAGGCGCTGTGATCTAAACGCGCGCCCACTTGCAGGCGCTTATCCTCAGGCACAGCAAAGGCCGGCAACTGCGCCGCCTCACCATTGACCTGAATATTCACCGTACGCAAACGCACCGGATCACCACGCTCAACCAACACCTGCATACGCGGCTCAGCATCATCGGTGAGACGCACCACCACTTGGGTTTGGTAATAGCCTAACGCCTGACTGGCCTCGCGGGTGCGCAGCAATACTGCACGCTTGATGGCATTGAGTGTTTTTTCGTCTGTGGCGCTCATCTGGCCGATATAGGCCTCGATATTTTTCTTCAGCGCGGCGCTTTTAGGGGTGACCACTACATCTAAGCGCTCGACCCCATAGGCCACGCAGGTGATCAACAGCACTGATAATGCCGCCACGCAGCGTAACAACAGCTTACGTTTTATTGCAAAAAACATAAAAGATTTGCTCATCATCGAAATGGGACAAGGCCCTCGCACCGCCCGCATTGACTGCTTTTAGGCTGCGCTAATGTGCACTTGATTACGTCCTGCTTCTTTCGCCACATACAAGGCTTCATCGGCATTTTTAAGCACTTGCGCAATGCTCAGACGCCCAGCAGGCCAACTGGCGACCCCAAAGGATAAAGTAATCGGTGCACCAATGCCTGGATGAATTGTGTTTTCAATATAAATTCGCATACGCTCAGCCACTTTATAGGCTTGATCAGTACTGATCTTGGGTAACAACAGCACAAATTCTTCACCACCAAAACGGCAGATAATATCATCTGGGCGCGACAAATCACGCAGATGCTGCGCTAAAAACTGCAGCACATCATCACCCATAGCATGCCCAAATTTATCATTAATATTTTTAAAGTGATCAATATCGCCTATCACCACCGCAAAGGGTATTGCAGCCTTCTCCCATTCTTCTAGCGTCACTTGCAAACCACGGCGATTCATCAAGCCGGTCAGCGGATCAGTGATGGTTTCCAAATTGAGCTGACCCATCTTCTTACTTAAGTTAGCCAAGCCCTGCAACATCGCGCGCCTCAGCTCAAAGGCCTCAAAATACCACACATGAATACCCGTAATTCGTGTATTGGCATCTGCAGCATCAAGGTGCTTCGCGCTTTGCGCCATCTGCCACAAGGGCTTCGAAATCCATCGCGACAGCACCCACACAACCAACATAATCAAGATAAAAAACGGAAAACTGTACTGCGCCACGTCCAACATTTGCTGCTTCATAGTCGCTAGCGTCGCACTTAAAGAGCGCTGCGCCACCACGCCCCAGCCGGCACTCGGGACTGGCGCATAACCTGCCAACATCTCTAATCCCTGCAGATTGAGCACTGGCGCTCTGCCTGACCGCCCAGCCTTCACCTGCTCTATTACTGCATTGTGCTGGACGATATGACCCACTCGACTTGAGTCTTTATGGTAAATCAGCCGCCCATCGCTATCGACCACATACAGATAAGAATCGTCGGCATGGTAATGCTCACCCAACACACTGGATAAAACACTGTCTGCATCGAGGTAAATAGCACCACCAACAAAGCCCAAATATGCACCCTGCTGATCAAATACCGGATGCGTCAAAAACACGACTAAATGCTCAGTCACCGAGATATAGGGCTGGCTAATCAGCGGCTTCTTGACGACAAGCGCTTCAGCCGCACCGGCATTTTGTAATTTGTGTCCTAAAAAACGCTCTGCAGGCTGGGTAATAGCCAAGGCCACCCCTTCTGCATCCACTACCAATACCGAGTTAAAGCTGTCGGTCTGCTGCTTTAAGCGCTCCACAATATGCTGCAACTGGCGCGGATCGCCAGCAGCCAATAACACATCGGTAGCGGCAAAGGCCAACTGCTGCTGCGCCGCCAATAAAAAGTTATTGACGTTATCTGCGGTTTTTAAAGCATAGGCATGATTGGCTTCTAAGGTCTGCTCAACCAGCAAAGCGCGTTGGGTTTTATAACTGGTGTAAAAGGTATTGGCCAAAACCAATACGGCAGCAGAGATGCTGAGGAGCAAAATTAATTGTCGTAAATTTAGTGTGCGCATTAAAGCCCTACTTCCATGATAGTTACGCTTATTCAGAGCTGGCGGGGTCTGCATCGTAACACACCACCGCCATCCGCCCAGCTTACCGCACCTAAGACACTCGCTCAGCGCAGTTAAACAAAAGGTATGAGCCTATAAGTACAAGCAAAAGGCCACTATAGTCGGGGAATTTGGGTGGGTTTACAACTGGAAGCTACTCATAAAGCCTTTACTATCAACTATCAGTCTAGAATGCAGCACTTACTAAAACATCGAGAAGTCTTATTAATGAAACGCTTACATATCACAGTTGAAGACAATGCTGTACCGCAACTCATCACTTCTGCTTTAGAAGCCTATGAAATAGGACGTAAAACGTCACGCAAAAGCGAGACTCAGCTGGAAACATTTGGCCTTTTGTGGGGTTATATTATTCCAGAAAGAGGCCCTCGCCCTGCGCGCATTATTGTCACAACCGCCACAGTTGAAACATCTGCTTTGGCCACTAAAGATTCAGTTTCACCAGATTTTGGATCATTAAGCATGAAAACAGAGTTTATTACACGCTACTGGCCTCATCTTGAAGTCGTCGGTACCTTTCACTCCCACCCGTATGCATCACTAGAAGAGGTTAGGAAAAACAAAGGCTGGCAAGCATCAACTCCAGAAACAACAGAAGATGGCAGCGGCGACACCATATTTTGGCCTCATTTGCATGAAAAACTTTTCCAGCACAATCCATATATGGCACACCTGATTGTTACCGTGGCAGCTCTTCAGAAAAATGGCTGGGCGCTTCCAAACGAAATAGAGGGCGGATCAGGCTTTGAGCTATCTCTAGGTAAACGAAAAATCTGGATCACCAGCTATGCCAGCGTTGCAACACAAGATGAAAACAGTGCGGTCATGATGGACTCACAACCTATGCTGGATATGCCAGCCATGACACATCGAGCTATCCAAGGGAATTATGCCTAACGTTTATTTAGACCGTAAAGGCAATACGATGAACCGCATTTAATGTAGCTTAAGAACCTGATCTATTAAGAAATCACTATGCTGTAAAAGCCCTCTAAAAGCGTCAGTTTTTTGTACTCTAATTTTTACGCATTCAGCATTAAAGATTTTCTGAATCCACCCGATAACAATGGTATAGACGACATCTACTTCGACATTAAAGCTAAGCACAGTGAAAGCCACTAAAATAGACTCAAGCTTTTACCACCACGCCCACCTCGACCTCGAAGACAGATGCAAACATTATTGTGAATGTCTGAGACAACCTGGCACACAAGCTGCTTAGATACTTAGACAAACATTATTTCAGCAAAATTGGAGAATCACCCATGGCTTTAACAGTAAATACGAACGTTGCTTCCTTGAACGCACAGCGCACCTTGGGTGGTTCTACCAATGCACTGTCTACTTCACTTGAGCGTCTGTCTTCAGGTTCACGTATTAACAGCGCTAAAGATGACGCGGCTGGTCTGCAAATTTCTAACCGTCTGACCAGCCAGATCAACGGCCTGTCGGTAGCAGTCAAAAACGCCAGTGACGGTGTCTCCATGGCGCAGACCGCTGAAGGTGCGTTACAAGAATCCACTAACGTGATGCAGCGTATGCGTGACTTGGCGCTACAAGCCTCAAACGGTGCTAACTCTACTGAAGAGCGTAAAGCCCTGAACCAAGAGTTCACCGCTTTATCAGGTGAGTTAACCCGTATCGCTGAGAACACAACTTTTGGTGGTAAGAACCTACTTAACGGTGATATCAAAGGCGAAAGCTTCCAGGTCGGCTCCAATGCGGGTGAGTCACTATCATTTAGTATTGGTGATATGAGTGCTAAAGGACTGACTGGTAACTCTAGCTTGGCAAAGTCAGCTGGTGAAGCTGCTACAGTAGGAACACTTAAGGCCGACGGAACAACCGACGCTTTAGGTATGCAAGCTAATGGTAATGGATTATCTGGCGCTACAAATATTAAACTAAACGGCACTATCGTTAACTTTGAAGCAGGCGACTCTGTTGATAAAATTATTGATAAAATCAATAACGCCAGTACTGGCGTTACTGCCAAAAGAGATGCGAGCGCCGGTATTGAGCTCAGCTCTCTAAAAAGTTTTACTGCTGCAGATGATGCGTCTGGTGCCAACTTAAAAGCAGTAGGAATAAAAGCAGCTGCTGGAACAGTGGCGGACGCAGGCCTAGCAGTAGTTAAACCTCACACAATCGACAGCCTCGATATTCTGAGCGCTGATAATGCTCAACTAGCCATCCAAGCCCTTGACGGCGCGATTCAATCCGTAGACTCGACACGCGCCGACCTCGGTGCGGTGCAGAACCGCTTTGAGTCCACCATCAGCAACCTGCAGAACATTGCTGAG
>JAAZCO010000063.1 GCA_012513235.1 Gammaproteobacteria bacterium | reverse complement strand
TCACCTGAGTAAACTGGGTGATTTTTTGCTGGATAGAGTCGGCTGGCTGCCCATCAATCACAATGCGTTTTTGTGCAATTAACAACCGCACATCTGATAATTTAAATGCAGTGTTTTGGCTGATAAAACGATCCAGGCGGCCGGTGGTCGATTTCATATACACATCATCATTGGGCGATTAAAAGTCTTCAAACGGACAAGGGCACTGACCATGCATCGGCTCACCCGTGACCGGGTGGGTAAAATATAAATCACTGGCATGTAGCAGCAAACGCTCAGCCAACTGCTCACTCTGCGCGCTCCTATACAGATCGCAGCCCAGAATCGGATGGCCGATTGCCAGACTATGAATACGCAGTTGATGAGTGCGACCGGTCAGTGGATTAAACTGCACCACACTGCGCTTGGGCTGCTCGAGACGCTGTAAAACTCTGTACTCACTGACCGCTTGTTGACCCGTGTCGGGACAAATTTTTACCCGCGGAAACAGCTGCTTATCTTTGGCAATCGGCGCAGTAATTTGGCCCTGATCTTCAGGCAGCCAGCCTTCCAATATCGCCAGATAGCGCTTACCAATAGTGCGCGCTTGAAACTGCTGATTAAGGTGCTGCGCGGACTGGGCATTAAGCCCCACGAGCATAATCCCTGACGTACCCAAATCTAAGCGATGCACTAACTTAGCCTCAGGAAAAGCCGGCGTCACACCCTCCTGCCCCTGCACTAAGCGGTAATGCACCGAATCCCAATTGAGCGGGTTTTTTCCCGACAAACTGAGCAAGCCGCTAGGCTTGTTAATGAGCAAAATATCATCATCTTGGTAAAGAATTTGCACAAACTCTGTGCATTCTGGCGCGACAAAGTTATCCACAATGGTCGTGGCTGATTGAGCGCTGCTCATACCCACTGCGTCATTATTCACGCCCAAACTGCGCTTCGTAGGCTTCGACAAAAGCATTACGCAAGATCGACACAAAGGTTTGCCACACGCTGATGTTTTTTTGATCAAGGCTGCCACTGATCTCAATCTGTGAAGCAATGCGATCTTTAGGTTGATTACGGAAAATCTGTCCAAAAGTAGCGACCAAAGCTTGCCAAGCCGTACTAAACACTCCGTCTTCAAGATCTTGTTGCAGATCAAAAATCACCACATTATTCAAAATAGGCTTGGCATAACCGCTCATCTGACCGTCCACAGACTCAAGCTCCATCACTAAATTACCGGTGCCAGATTTAATATTAAAATGGCCATACGCTTCGGTGAGATCATTGATACGCGATAACTCAATATCAGTGATTTTTAAATTGATAGCAAAATCACGAAAGTCGCCCAAGGGGTCAAGTTTGCCTTGCATGCTGGCATTGGCGTTCTCAAACAGTTGGCCGGTAAAATCAAAGTCAGCCGGTACGCTGTCTTGACTGCGGTCAGCATTACTCAGATTGGTAAAGGCACCCTCCAGCTCAGTTAACAGCAAATGCACGCTGGGCTCAGATTTAAAGTTGTGAAAATGCACAATACCTTGATGCATTGCCAAGGTATCGATTCTAATCGGCACCAATTGCTGTAAAGCCGCCTGCCAGTCAGTTCCAGCACCCGACTGTGAATTTTTATCCTTACCATCGACAAAGTGCAGCTCAGGTCGCATAAAATCGACCTCAGCAACAACTTTGCCAGACCATAACGCACGCCAACTGACTGATAAATCGATGCTATCAGCTTCAAAAAAAGGTACCGGCACAGCTTCGCTGACCTTAACGATGTTCATCTTATGAATCACGTAAGCCCCACGCCAAAGCGCAATATCGACATCAGCAATCTGCCCTCGATACTCACCCATCGCCGCCAACTGCTCATTGAGATAATTTTTGACCACGCTGGGCAAAGCCAAACGTAAACCAATCAGTACAACGGCCACGAGCACAAGCGCACTGATACTATTAAACAAGCGTTTTTTTATCATGACACTGTAATCCTATCCTTTAGTGCGCCCCTGATCTTGTACCTTATTAGCGTTCACGCACAGCTGTACAGCCATGTTTTAAGAGTGCTGAGGTCGTGCTAACCCTAGATGATCACGCAGAGTCGAACCCTCGTACTCAGTGCGGAATAAACCACGCTGCTGTAAGACTGGAATCACTTGATCCACAAAATCCTCGATACCCATCGGCAAGGATGGCGGCATCAGGTTAAAACCATCCGCGCCTTCGTTACGGAACCAATGCTCCATCTTATCGGCAATCTGCTCAGGTGTGCCGATCATGGTGCAATGTCCACCGCCGGCAGCTAAGCGACCAAGTAACTGGCGTACCGTTGGCTGCTCGGTTTCAATAATGCGCAAAATAGTGCTGTAACGGCCTTGCGGCCCTTTAAATTCTTCCAGCGACGGCAATTTAGGCACCGGCGCATCCAGCTCCCAATTGGAGCAATCTTGCTCAGTAAATAAGCCTAACTGGCGCAACGAGGCTTCAGTTGGCAACAACTCATCCAGCTCACGCTG
>JAAZCO010000384.1 GCA_012513235.1 Gammaproteobacteria bacterium | reverse complement strand
TTTTTCGGCAATTTGCTCCAGCAAGGGCAATTCATTTTGGTAGCTGCCAAACTTATGCTTTTTATAGCCTTGAGCGCTGGCATGCTTGGAGCTCCAAGGGTACTTGGTAAAAGCACCTAAGGTTGCATAGGTGAGGCGCATACCACCGTCAAATTGATGGTATTCAAGCTGCGTGAGCACACGAAAACCTTGGGCATTACCTTCGAAATTTAAAAAGTCAGCACGCTCAGCATCACTCATATCGTCCAGCCAACCATTACGTGCGGCTTGATGGAACCAATGGCGAATGGCGTCTTCGCCTGAGTGACCAAAAGGCGGGTTACCAATATCATGGGCAAGGCAGGCTGATTGCACAATCATGCCCAGATCACTGGGTTCACACCATTGTGGCAGGTCAGGACGGATCATTTCCGCCACACGCATGGCCAAAGAGCGGCCTACACAACTGACCTCAAGCGAGTGGGTGAGGCGTGTATGGATATGATCGTTACTCGAGACGGGGTGAACTTGAGTTTTGCGGCCGAGGCGTCTAAATGCGCCGGAAAAAATAATACGGTCATGGTCTTTGTGAAATGGGCTGCGACCGAGTTCTTCAGAGCTGTGTGAGGTTTTGCCTAAGCGCTCACGGTTTAAGAGTTGATGCCAATCCATTGCAAGGCCCTCAATTGATATATTACAGACGCCTCTAGAGGCTAGAGGTGCCTATTGGAGTGGTCAGACTTAACAGAGGTGTCTGTTTCGCTGTGTGATTTGCCCATCAGTAAGGGTAGTAAACTAACGGCAATACGCATCATGGGTAATAGACTGCTCACGGAGCTTTTTTTGCGTGCAATAAAAAAGCTAGCTAAGCCCACGCCAGCCACAGCGAGTATTGGATTAGTACCGCTTAGAAAGCGCTGCTTGTAGCCGCGTAGTTTATCGACAGGCTCCAATAGCAAGAGACCTTCATGGCGGATTTTTTGGCGATTGAGTTCAAGACGCATCTGGATCAATTGCTTGCGTAGAGCGATGGGATCGTTGTTGTGTGGTTGCGTCATGGTAAGAGCTGCTCCTTAGTCTTTTTAAGTTCCTGTAAGGAAGCACTGAAAGGCGCGTGCATTATATTCTGCGCTGTTCTCATGCGCCAAAAGCATAATCCACCAGCAATAGCGTAAAAGGCTGACATACCGATCAATAGCAGATACTCATAAGTATCCCAAAATAAAACAATCAGTAATGCATTGAGTAGTAAAAACAGCATAAAACCACACGCAGCGATCAAGCCGAGCCAGATCAGTTGTTGTGTACTGTGCTGTTTTTGTTCCTGCAACTCTAGTGCGAAGAGTTCGGCATGATTACTGATTAAGTCAAGACTCGCAGCGCCTAAGCGCCGCGAGGTATCAACAAATTTATGCTCAGACATCGGTTAGCGCCTAGACACTAATAAACCTAAGAGAAAGCCTACGCCAGCACCAATGGCTAACGATTGCAGCGGATGCTCGCGCACATATTCTTCACTGCTATTAAGGGCTTCTTTGCCGCGCTCAAGTAATGCTTGCTCGGTTGAACCCAGTGCTTGACGTGCACGTTGTAGGCTGGTGTTGATTTGTCCGCGTAGCTCTTCGGCTTTATCGCCTGTGAGTTCTACAGAGTGCTGTAAGAGTTGTTCAGTATCAGAGACTAAAGCTTTGAATTCTGCTAAGAGCTGCTGATTATTGTCTTGTGTATTTTTTTTAGCCATGACAAATGTACTCCATAAATAAACTCAGGGTTTGCACAACATTAGAGCTAATGTAGCGGCAACTGGTTCACTTTGAAACAGACTATATTTAAAATAAAAATAAACCCGCCTTGTGAGCGGGTTTATAAGACAGATTGGCAGCTTACATTAGTGGAAT
>JAAZCO010000383.1 GCA_012513235.1 Gammaproteobacteria bacterium | reverse complement strand
CGCTTGAGTAACCGCTAAAGCTTCAAAGCGGTCACCTAATACAACCAATACATCTGGTTTCATTCGTTCTAAAGCATCGGCAAAACCCAACACACCTAAACCAATACTCTTAGCAGTCCCAACGGCTGAGTCAGAAGACAACAGCATTTCTACTTTTTCAGTAATAGTAAAA
The DNA here is from genome assembly GCA_012513235.1 of Gammaproteobacteria bacterium. Classification (GTDB taxonomy): domain Bacteria; phylum Pseudomonadota; class Gammaproteobacteria; order Pseudomonadales; family Pseudomonadaceae; genus Denitrificimonas. The sequence goes on along the minus strand of JAAZCO010000383.1, from coordinate 13,280 downwards.
CCATCTGCCTCTATCTGCTGGTAGGTCATACCAAATTCAGGTGATAAGTGCATGGCTGAAACTAGAAGCTGCAATTCAATCTCAGAGTCTTGTTGTAAGTCTTTTAATAACCAATACAACAAACCGTATTCAGCGCGTGTACCTGTAAAAACTGCAACTTTTCTCATACTAGTTTCCTACAGGCGAGCTAGGCAGATTAACCAAGCGAGCCTCAGCCCATTCGGAGCTTGTCAGATCACCTCGTAACGCATCAGCAAACATCGGTAAACGGTGCATTAATTGCCACACTGGGCGAGTCATTACACCTGCTGCATTGGTTTGTTTCAACAATGTATTGCGACTCTCTAAGTCAGGACATAACACTGCATTTAACCAGTAATTAGACTGTGCATAATCAGGTTCTTTAACAAACTTGAACTCTGTTTCGCTAAAAAACTGCTCATACTGCTCTGCGATTTTACGCTTATTAGCAAGCATCGCTTCGAGCTGTTCCATTTGCGCGCAACCTAAGGCCGCATTTAAGTTTGGCATGCGATAGTTGAAACCTGGCTCATCATGATAAAACTCATAGGGATGGGGCTGCTTAGCTGTCGTAGTCACATGCTTAGCGTGCTTGCCATCTTCTTCAGATTGACACAGCAACATACCGCCACCACCGGTTGTAATAACTTTGTTGCCATTAAAACTTAATGCGCCAAAGCGGCCTAAAGTGCCGGTATGTTTACCCTTATAAAAAGAGCCTAAGCTTTCTGCAGCATCTTCAACTAAGGTTAAATCCCACTCTTGGCACACCTTTAGTAACTCATCAAGCTGGACCGGATGACCAAAGGTATGCATTGGCATCACAGCTTTAATTGCTGCACCACTGTCTTTATGACGGCACTGGCCATCAGCATCGAGCATCGCATGTTCAGTAAGCCAAGCTTCAGTGGCTACAGGACACAGACCAAAAGCATTCGGCTCAATATCAATAAAGACTGGCTTAGCACCCATGTGGTACAGCGCATTACAGGTTGCGACAAAAGTCAGTGCTTGAGTGATAACTAAATCGCCCGCTTTAACATCAGCAAGATGCAAGGCAGCGTGGAGTGCCGCAGTACCATTCACTGTAGCGACAGCACGAGTGATGTGGGTATAGTCCTGAATCTTCTGCTCAAACTCATCAACAAACTTTCCGACGCTGGAAACGAATGCGCTGGTAATAGTTTCAGCAAGGTAGGCCTGTTCATTGCCTGCAAAAGTCGGAGCATGAAGTGGAATAAACTCATCAGTTGAGTAAATATCCCTTACGAGCTTAATTAGTTTGGTTTGCATTTTGCCTCACATCTTCGCATCAAGGTATTTGCCTGTTTCTTTGTGACCAAAATCAGGAATCATTTTAAAGAACAGTTTAACAATGGACTCTTTATCCCAAGCCAATTCTTTTTTCATCGCCATGATTGTTTCTTCAAACTCTTTTAGCAGCTCAATATTAAACTCAGGTTCGTTTTTAATCACACCGAGATTAATAAAGCGCTCCATATCAAGCGTTTCTGCATCGGTGAAAAACTCTTCAAAGTCTTTTTCACCGGTGGTATCACTGCCCGTAAATAAACAAGGCCATTTACCCTGCTCCGGAAGCGTTTTTGCGAGTTCACGTGCTTCATCTTCAGTTGAGCATAAGACGGGCTCGAAACCTTTCTGCTTAAGATATTTAACTGCAATATCGGCAAAGGAAATTAAGTGTAGATTTTCACTGAGTTTCGGAAAAAATATGTCGCGGTTCTCACCAAAGATGCATGACATTAAGCACAACTCACCCGACTCTTGCGGCGTAACAAAATAACGCTTGATATCATTCGGTGCAACGATTGGCTGACGCTTTTCTAAACGCTGATTAAAACCATGCAGTAAAGACCCATCAGAGAAAGCTACGTTAGCAAAGCGAGCCATAGAAACATTCATTTGCTGTGATTTTCGCATCACAAACATTTCCATAATGCGCTTGCTAGCACCCATCATGTTAACTGGGTTTGCAGCTTTATCTGTTGAGACGCAAAAATACTTTTTCACACCTGCATCGATACACTGCTGAAGTGTTTTATCAGTATTAAAAACATTCACTTCGATCATACGCATCAATGTATAAGGATCTTTCTCACTACGGACATGCTTGAGTGCAGAGAGGTTCAGTACATAGTCGTATTGGCCATCAGCTTTAAAAAAAGCATCGTACTCTGTCGAGCCAATATCCAAAGCAAAGGTTTGGAAATCGCCATTGATATAGCCAAAGCTACTGCGAATATCACGCACCAGTTCAACCATGTTGTTTTCACTGATATCAACAACGTGGAGTTTTTGAGGATTGCGTTTGAAAATTTCTTTGACGACGGCTTGGCCGATTGAGCCGGCTCCGCCTAAAACCAGGAAGCGAGAAGAACTAACTTTCCCAGCTAACTCTTGCTGATTATTACTGATATCACTAGAGAACAACTCTTTATCTCTACCGATTAAACTTAAAACAGAAGTCATAATGCACCTAATTCTTTAAAAAACTGATCCACGGCATAGGATGTCGCTTATGCGCGATCAACCATGTTAATAAGAAACGAATTCCCATTGATAAGGCGAAAGCAATAGCAGCGCCTTGCAAGCCTAGAATACGAACAAAAACGATGAGCAAGAGTAGGTTTATAAAGCCTGAACTAATTGAAGCAACTGAAAGCAGACCTGTTTTTTTCGAGAAGAATATATAGTTTGTCACCATCAGATACATACCTTGAAAGCCTTGCCCCAATGCTAACCAGCCAATCACTTCGCCTGCTTGTGCGTATTTCTCACCCGCTACAAGCACAACCAACCAAGGCCCTATAAAAAACGCGAGCACTACACCTAAAATAATGCATAAAAACCAAAGGTAGGTGAGCTTAACTATCTTTTGCTTTTCTTGGTAAACGTTAGCTTTTAATTTCTCAAACAACCAAGGCACGTAAGCATTATTTATAGCACCAAAAACTATGCCAGCAGCTGCGGTGAGCTGTACGGCAACCATGTAAATACCGGCTTCGGCAAGCCCTAACTCATCATTGATAACAAAGCGGTCAACTGAGTTCAGTAAGAATCCACCGGCAAGGTGCGGCATGAGCGGCACACCAAAACGCAAAATTTCTGCTAAATAATCTTTACGCCAAATCAGAACCTTGAGTAAGCCATCTTTTTTTAACAAGTAAAAAGCAATCAATGCAAACACTAGGCTGGCTGCTATCTGAGCATCAATCCGACCTTTCGCGCCGGTTAGCAAAACAACCACCAGCAGCAAAGACAGCAGCATATTAAACAGGCTTTGCGACATTTGTAACGCGCCGTATTGAATCGCTTTTTTCTGTACTTGCCACAGATTTAGACGCAGAGCAACAACAACCGAACATGCAGCAACTACGACTGCAAATAAAATGTAATCCGTTTTTAACGATAACCAGTTTGAGAACTCAGCTTTAAATACAAAAAGAACAACAAAAACAATAACTGATAAGACAATCGCAAGCTGTATACATGAGCCAACAAACTCAGCCAACTCACTTTTAGGCAGGTCATCATCATAGTATTTACGACCTGCAGCCCCGACAAATGTCATACCCACAAAAGCGCCTAAAGCACCTAACAAGGTTTGGAACATGGCAACCTCACCATATTCTTCTGGGCTTAAATACCTTGTTAAAACGGGTAGCAGTATAAAGGGGATGATGGCATTGAAGATGTTTGAAAACAGGTAAACCCCTGCGCCAGCGATAAACCCAGTTTTTTTTAGAACTTTCATTTTAAAATCTTCAATTTTTATTCTGCTGTTTTAGGTTTAACTACTATTTAAGGTGCTTACAATGTCTATGTCGGCCTGAAGATCGACCTACCTAAGATGCTGTCTCTGCGAGGCCGGAGGCCGTGGCAGTCCATGTTTCTAGCACCGCGTGGTTTGCGGGGTGGATTGCCGCGTCGCTACGCTTCTCGCAATGACGGTGTGCGTCTTGCAATGAAGGCGTTTAGGCACGCTACCGCCCTAGGGTTGTTCGCGCAGGTCCCTGATATCGCGTCGTATTTTAAGTTGTGCTGGTCGTTGTGCGTTAGTTTGCGCGCAGGTCGGCCAGTTGGATCACTAATTCGTTTTGCTGGCCTAAAAGGCTGAGCAAAATAATGCCCCGTTCCGCACCATCGTACTCTTTGAAGAGTGCTTGATAGTGCGCAAAGGGGCCGTGTTCTAGGGTGACGCTTTGCCCGGCGCTAAATGGCTCGGGCGTGTGTATCTCGGTGTGGGTGTTGCGTTGTTGTAAGTCGGCGATGATGCTGGGGGCGATGGTCATCACTTGGCCGGCAAAGGTCAAAAGCTGGCGTACGCCTAAGGTGGAGCGCACTTTGCTCAGCAGTGCTTCGTGCTCGCCGATCTGTAAAAACAAATAGCCCGGAAATAAAGGCTCTTGGCGCACCACGCGCTGGCCACGGATGATGCGCTCGTTGGCAAACATCGGTACAAAAGCCACGCCGCCTTGGCGCTCAAGGTGCTCTTGCGCGCGCAGCTCTTGTTTGGGCTTGGTCAGCACCACATACCAGTTGGGGTTATGTGTGCTGCTAGGGTCGGTGTTGTGGGGCTGGATCATCCGCGGGGTGACCACGCGGTGGGGAGTGAGTGCGGCGCGGCGTAATGCGGCTTGTGTGCTGGGTGGCATAGGTGATTTGCACCATCAGCAAAGCGCTCTGTCGTGTGCATGGCATGCTTGAGAGTTGGTGTTGCATCATCAATTGCATATAAGCGGTAATGCTTATCCATGGCTTACAACGTCCTTTTAGATCCCACTCAACCCGAGGGTGGCGTTAAAAATTAATGCCGCAGTTTAAGCGCTTTTTAAGGGGTTGACCAGCATCCTATTGCAGATAGGGTGTTTTATTGGGCGGCATTAGTGTTTGCCTTAACGCATCGTGTGGGGTTCGGGGCGTTGGCAACGCCCTTGTCGGCCTGAAGACCGACAGAGCTATCAGGCGGTGCATAGGCTTGCATGTACGGCGCTGGGTTAGGTTTTGGTTTGGAGCTGTTGGCTGAGGATGGCGCGCAGTTTGCCGGGGCGTACGGGCTTGGTGAGTAGGGGGATCTGCAGTTGTTTGCGTAGGGCTTGCTCTTGGTCGGTGTAGTCGGCGGTGATCAGTACGGCGGGAATATGACGGGCGAAGTGCTCGCGCAGCTGGGCGACGACTTGCAGGCCGGTGATGCCGTTATCCAAATGCAAATCCACAACAATCACATCCACGCCCTGCCCTTCGAGGGCTTCGAGTGCGCCGTGGTAATCGGTGGCCAATACCACATCGCATTGCCATTGGCTAAGCAGCGCGCCCATGCTGTGCAAGATTGCCGGTTCGTTATCAATTACCAAAACACGCAGGCCCGCTAAGCTGTGCGCGGCAATGGGGTTGAGCTGTTGCACGCTTGGGCGGCTGCGGGTGGCGGTGCTTAAGGGGACGGTCACACTAAAACATGAGCCGCGCCCAACCGTAGAGCGCAGGCTGATGCGCGCATCTAAAATCGTGGCAATGCGCTCGACAATGGCCAAACCTAAGCCCACGCCTTTGCGGCCACTGGTGTGGTTGCTGCCTAACTGATTAAATTCTTCAAAGATCTTGCGCTGCTGATCCTGCGCAATGCCTAAGCCGGTGTCCCACACTTCTAAGCGCAACTCGGCACCGCAGCGGCGTGCGCCCAAAACAATGCGCCCCGCGGGTGTGTAGCGGCAGGCGTTGCTGAGAAAGTTTCTTAAAATACGCACCAGTAAATGGCAGTCGGTATAGGCGTGTGCGCTGCTGGGTATCATGTGCAGCTGTAAGCCTGCCGCCTCGGCCACCGGTTCAAACTCTGAAGCCAAGGAGCGAAACAATTCATCGATGCTGCACACGGCAAGGCTTGGGGTAATCGCGGCTTGGTCTAAGCGGGCGATATCCAGCAGGTCGGCGAGCAGGTCTTCTGCGCCTTCTAAGGCCATATGTGCGCGTTCGAGTAAGTACTGTTCGGCGCTGGGTAATTGGCGTTCGCGCAAAGTCGACATCAATAAGCGTGCGGCATTGAGCGGTTGCAATAAATCATGGCTGGCGGCGGCAAGGTATTTGTCTTTGCTGCGATTGGCCTCTTCGGCGGCATCGCGGGCGTGGCGCAGATCCACTTCCATTTGTTTGCGCTGGATAATCTGTTGCTGCAGGTCTTCGTTACTCAGTTGCAACTCACGGGTGCGCTCGGCCACGCGCTGCTCGAGCTCTTGATTGAGGCGCTCTAAGCGGTCTTGGCTTTTTTTGCGCTCAGAAATATCCGCAACAAAGCCTTCGAGTACGCCCGGCTCATCATTTTTATGCAGGATGTTCATCAGCACATGCAGGGGTTTGCCGTCTTTGCACAATAAGCGGGTCTCATAACCGCGGACGATGTTTTTTTGCAGCAACTCGGCGCGGATGCGTTGTACTTCTTGCGAGCCACCTAAAAACAGGCTGTCAGTTTCGGCGCTGTTGCAGCTGAGCAACTCGTCGGCGCTGGCGTAACCGAGCATGCTGGCCAGCGCGGGATTGACCGCGCGAAAGCCGCCGCCCATACACGACTGGAAAATGCCGTAGGTAGCGTGTTCAAACAGCCATTTATAGCGGTTGCGTTCACGCTCGACTTCTTCCAGTTGCAAGAGCAATTCAGGGTAGTGGCTTTTGCGCGAGGACTGATCACTTAAGCCCAGCAGCCCCGCTAAGGTGTGTTCAGAGTGCTTCGCCATACACCACTTCCATGTCGCGTTGATTGGAGCTGCGCGGGTTGGTCAAAATACAGGGATCGCCCATGGCATGTTGAGATAAAAACGGAATATCTGAACTGCTCACGCCATAGGTGGCCAAGCTGTCTTTAAAGCCAACGGCCTGTTTAAAGGTGATCAGATAATCAATTAAGCGTTGGCGCACTTGTGGTGGTGTCAGGCCGCGACAATCCAAGCCAAAAGTTTGCGCGATAATGGTAAAGCGTTCGGGTGCGGCATCAAAATTAAAGGCCACGACGTGCTCAATTAAAGTGGCGTTACATTGGCCGTGGGGTAAATCTAAATAGCCGCCTAAGCTGTGTGACATGGCATGCACTGCGCCTAAGATGGCATTGGAAAAGGCTAAACCGGCTTGCATGCTGCCGAGCATAATTTTCTCGCGCAGAGCGATATCGCTGGGGTTGGCGATCATTTCAATTAAATTACCGCTGATTAAGCGCATGGCTTCTAGCGCGTGGGTGTCGGTCAGCGGGCCGCTGCCAATCGAGACAAAAGCTTCGATGGCATGCACTAAGGCATCAATGCCGGTGCAGGCAGCGAGAAACGGATCCATAGTCAGGGTGGTTTCGGGGTCAATCAAAGACACATCCGGCACCACGGCTTTGCTGACAATGGAGAATTTCATGCGCTGTTGTTGATTGGAAATAATTACAAACTGCGATACATCCGCTGAGGTGCCCGCCGTGGTGGGAATTAAAATCAAGGGCGGGCTGGGTACGCGGATGGTGTCCACGCCTTCAAAGTCTAAAATACTGCGTCCGTGCGCGGCGACAATGCCGATGCCTTTAGCGCAATCCATCGGGCTGCCACCGCCCACCGCAACAATGGCGTTGCAGTTGTGCAGTTTATAAATCTCGGCGCCGTGCATCACTTCTTCCACCCGTGGATTGGGCGACACTTGGGTAAAGAGGTGATAGGCAATGCCCTGCTCTTGCAAGCTGGCTTCAATATCTGCCACCCAGCCTGCTGCTTGCACGCCAGGATCGGAGACGATCAGCACTTTATTGGCACCAAAGGCGCTGACAAAATGGCCGACGCGGTGGCGGCAACCTGCGCCAAAGACAATTTCCGGGGAGACAAATTTACGCAAATCACTGATTGATCGGGTCATCACTACTCTTCTTATTATTATGGCTACAACACAGCGTTGAAAACGGGCTGTGGCACAGCTTTAAGTTCGTCTGCCAAAGCTTGAACTTAAATTTTGATCGTGGCGTTGCGCCCTATCCCTGTGCAACGAGCTTATCTGCTAACAGACCTCGCATTGATGCGCTGCGAGTGTACGCCCATAGCCTGCATTCGCACACTAGCTAAGAGTCTAATCTGTGCGCTGCAGCGGTGTCGAGTGGGTTAGGCAAGGTGTGTTGAGCGCTGCTCAAATACGCGCTGATAAAAGCCCAGTTCCAACTCTAAAATCTCTGCCAAGTGCTGCGCCTGCCGAAAACCATGGCCCTCATCAGGGTACAAATGGTAATCCACCGGCACGCCTTGTTCGCGTAGCGCAGCGACCATCACTTGGGTTTGCTCAGGCACCACCACCACATCACGCCCGCCCTGAAAAAAGATCACTGGGGTGTGCATCTGTGCAACTTGCTCCAACGGTGCACGCGCCTGCAACTCGGCGTCACTGCTGCCCAATAACCAATCCAAATAATCCGCTTCAAATTTATGCGTGACTTGGCGCAGCGCTTGCGGATCACTGACGCCATATAAGCTGGCGGCAGCGGCAAAATCATCACTGGCAGCAATGGCTAATAAAGCACTGTAACCCCCGGCACTGGCACCGCGCACGCAGACGTGCTTGGGATCTACGGCATCCTGCGCAATCAAGTGCTGCACCAAAGCGCAAATATCCTCAACCTCGGCCACGCCCCACTGTTGGTGTAAGTGCTGGCGATAGGCGCGACCAAAGCCGGTACTGCCGCGATAATTCAGATCCGCCACGGCAAAGCCGCGCTGAGTCCAAAACTGGATGCGTGCATCAAACACTGGATAACAGGCCGAGGTCGGGCCGCCGTGTAAAAACACCAGCAAGGGTGGGCGCTCATCCGCAGTTAAACGGTAATGGCGATTACAAGGTGGGTAAAAAAAGCTGTGCACACGCTGCCCCGCACTGTCGAAATACAGGCTGCACGGGGTGGAAATATCCGCAGCAGTCAAGCCAATCTCCAATTGGTGCAGCACCTGCACGCTGCCGCTATCCCGCGCTATGGCTAACACCGCCCGCCCTTGCGCTGCGTGCTCGGCAATGCAATAAAAAAACTGCTCATCCAGCGCTAAGTGGCGCAAGCGGCTGTAGTCAGCGGCCAAGGTCTGCACGATGCGCTGCTGGGCAAAGTCATATACGGCTAAGTGACCGCGCCCGTCTTGCAACCAACTGATCAAGTACGGCTCGCTATTCAGCGCCAGCCCGCCTTGCAGCCCCTCTAGGGCAAGATAATTGCAACCGCCCAACTGCCACGGCGCGCCGGTGTAGTCGGCAGCGATGCCCGCTAACGGCTCAAAACAGCCGCTCGTCTGCTCGCGCCACAATTGCCAATAGCCGTGCTGATCATTCAGCGCATGTAAGCGGTTGGCAGCATCAAACAGCGGTTGCTGCACGCTGGCTTCTTCTTCGGTACCGCCCATATACATTGGCAGTGACCAAGTTAGATCGGCTTGGCGCTGGGCGCAGAGTAAGCGGCTGTGTGTCCAAGGCTGATCGGGGCGTTGCCATTCAATCCAGGCTAAGCGCTGGCCATCGGGGCTTAAACGCGGCGCGGCATAAAAATCACTGCCTTGATTGATAACGGTGATCACATGCGGTGTTGTTGAGGTCTGAGCTTGAGCTTGAGTTTGAGTTTGAGTTTGAGTTTGAGTTTGGGTATTGAGAGGGATGCTGACCAAACGATGCACTACGGTCTGCGCCTGATGTTCTTCTTCAATGGCGATCAAGCTCTGCGTGAGCCCATCAAACTGCACATCGGCATAGCGGCACTGCGGGCGCTGAGTTAAGGGCTGCGGCGCGCCCTGCCAGGCTTGAAAATACAGTTGCTGATCGGCTTCGTTGCTAAACACCACACCCTGTTCGGTCAGGCAAAACGACGCACCGCCGTACTCATACACACGGCTGCGCACGGAAAAGCCTGCAGGAGTGACCACGGCTGTGCTCTGGCTGCTGTGCTGATAGCAATACAACAGAGTGCGCGCGGTGTGCGGATCAGTTTCAGTCCAAAACACGCCCTGCGGCGCGACTTTCAGCTCATTGATCTCGCGCCCCGCCGCTGCCGCCTGTGCCGCGCTCCAATCACTGCGCCACGCGCCGGCTGCCTCGGTGTGTGGCTTGTGCATGTGCGTTACCCTTTAATAATGATGCTGGACATTTTCTCGTTACGAAACACCATCTGCTCCACGCCCAAGGGCGCATGCTCGGCCTCTTCTCGCGCCGCAACGATAATATGGTGATGGGCAGATTTACTGCACACGGGGTCCGCATTGCTGGCATCCCCCGTGAGCATAAAGGCTTGGCAACGGCAGCCGCCAAAGTCCTGCTCTTTTTCATCACAAGAACGGCACGGCTCGGGCATCCAATCAAAGCCACGGTATTTATTAAAGCCAAAGGATTCTTGCCAAATATGCTGAATGCTGTGCTCTTTAACATTGGGAAACTGCACCGGCAACTGCCGCGCGCTATGACAAGGCAAAGCGGTGCCGTCGGGGGTGATATCTAAAAACACACTGCCCCAGCCATTCATGCAGGCTTTGGGGCGTTCTTCATAATAATCCGGGGTGACAAAAATCAGTTTGCAGGGGTGGTTTTGCGCTTCAAGTTTTTCGCGCCATTGCTGGGTGACTTGTTCTGCGCGTTCTAATTGCTCACGCGTGGGTAATAAAGCGGCACGATTCAATTCGGCCCAGCCGTAAAACTGACAGGTGGCCAGCTCGACAAAATCCGCTTCCAACTCAATGCACAACTCAATAATGCGGTCCATGCGATCGATATTATGGCGATGGGTGACAAAGTTCAGCACCATCGGGTAACCCGCAGCTTTCACCGCTTTAGCCATGGCGAGCTTTTGGGCAAAGGCTTTTTTGGAGCCGGCCAACATATTGTTGACCTCTTCATCCGCAGCCTGAAAGCTGATTTGAATATGATCTAAACCGGCCTCGCTTAATTCGGCAATTCGCGCCTCAGTTAAGCCAATACCTGATGTGATCAGATTGGTGTAATAGCCTAAATCGCGCGCGGCTTTGACCAGCTCAGCCAAATCTTGGCGCACCAAAGGCTCTCCACCAGAAAAGCCCAACTGCGCCGCGCCCATCTCGCGGGCCTGGCGAAACACTTCAATCCACTGCTCTGTGGTCAACTCAGTGCCGCTTTTGGCAAAGTCCACGGGGTTGGAGCAATAGGGGCATTGTAAGGGGCAGCGATAGGTCAGCTCAGCCAGCAACCATAAGGGTGGGCTAACCTGCGCCAGCGCTGAATTAGCAGTACTCAAGCCAGAACTGTGCATGTGCCACCCCCATAAAGGTCAATATATCTTCATCCAAACCCGGTACATCCGGAAACTGCTGCTCTAGGTGCGCGATAATCTGCGCGGTATTGCGCTGGCCATCGACCAGCTGCAAAATCAACGCTGCGCTGTCATTGAGCTGAATCATACCTTCGGGATAAAGCAACACATGGCCGTTTTGCACTGGCTCCCACTGCAAGCGAAAACCACGACGAATGCGCACCGGCTGTTGCATAGTCATCTCACTCATACGCCTAATCCTCGGTGCCAAACGGCTTGCTCAGTCACAGTGTGATACGGCGGGCGCTTGAGCTCATAGGCCATGCTCATCGCATCCAACATGCTCCACAGCACATCCAATTTAAATTGCAAAATCTCTAACATGCGCTGCTGCTGCGCATAGGTGGTGTAGTGCTCCAAGGTGATACTCAGACCATGCTCGACATCGCGCCGCGCTTCGCTAAGACGCTTGCGAAAGTAGTCATAACCGCTGTGATCAATCCAAGGGTAATGCTCAGGCCAAGCATCTAAGCGCGATTGGTGAATATGCGGGGCAAACAGCTCAGTTAAGGAGGAGCTGGCGGCTTCTTGCCAGGTCGCGCGGCGGGCAAAGTTTAAATAAGCATCCACAGCAAAGCGCACACCCGGCAATACCAACTCGCCTGATAACACCTGCTCACGATCCAAACCGACAGCTTCAGCTAAGCGTAACCATGCTTCAATCCCGCCCTCTTCGCCCGGCGCGCCATCGTGATCCAACATGCGCTGCACCCACTCGCGACGCACGTCACGATCTGGGCAATTGGCCATAATGGCGGCGTCTTTCATCGGAATATTGAGCTGGTAATAAAAGCGATTGGCCACCCAGCCTTGGATCTGCTCGCGGGTGGCGCGCCCTTCGTGCATGGCAATATGGTAAGGGTGATGAATATGGTAGTAAGCACCCTTGGCGCGCAGCGCGTGCTCAAATTGTGTGGGCGTCATGGCTGGCTGACTCATCGCAGGCTCCTAGAGTTGAATACTCATTCCGTCATACGCGACTTCGACACCGGCTGCCTGCACTTGCGCGCGCTCAGGGGAGTCTTCATCGAGAATGGGATTGGTGTTATTGATATGAATTAAGATGCGCCGCGCCTCGGGGAAATCCGCCAGCACTTCGAGCATGCCGCCGGGGCCGCTTTGCGCTAAGTGGCCCATTTCACTGCCGAGCTTAGTGCCCACGCCGCAAACTTGCATTTCATCATCCTGCCAGACCGTGCCATCCACTAATAAGCAATCGGCAGCGCGCATCATGCTCAATACGTCAGCGTCGAGTTTGCCCAGCCCGGGCGCGTAAAAGACTTTTTTACCCGTGCGCGTATCTTCAATCAGCAGGCCAATATTATTACCGGGGTGCGGATCGTCACGGCGCGGTGAATACGGTGGCGCATTACTGCGTAAAGAGATGGCAGTGATGCTGAGCGCTGGACAGGCTGGCACGCTAAAGGGCTGACCATCGAGCTGAATCAGCTGATGATTGAGACCGCCATTCCAGTGCGCCAACATATTAAAAATCGGGAAACCTGAGGTTAAGTCTTGATGCACCATCTCGGTACACCACACATCATGCGGACAGCCTTCACGCAGGGTTAATAGACCGGTGACATGGTCGATTTGGCTGTCGAGTAAAATAACGCCGGCAATCCCGGTATCACGTTTTTGCCGTGCGGGTTGCAAGGCGGGGAATGCTTCGATTTGGCTTCTGATATCCGGAGAAGCATTGCATAAAATCCAATGGACGCCGTCATCGCTGATCGCAATTGACGACTGGGTACGTGGTGCAGCGCGTAACTTGCCTTGGCGCAGGCCATGACAGTTGTTGCAGTTGCAGTTCCACTGCGGAAAACCGCCGCCAGCGGCTGAGCCCAATACCTGTATATACATGATTTTTTCCTTAGTGACCCCAGCCGAAGCTGGGGCCGGATCGTTAGACGATTTGTAGCAT
>JAAZCO010000382.1 GCA_012513235.1 Gammaproteobacteria bacterium | reverse complement strand
TAAGTAGCATCTTTTAGCACTGCACAATAAACGCACGCAAATACGAATGCAGGGACGCGTAATTATGCACTGCTTTAGGAGTAAATGCAGTGCATTTCAATTCAACAGAGTAATATACATACATTGGTGTATGTTCGTAAGTCCTTATTGGACATGCGCTTGTGTATAGGCCTTGTATAATGTCTTGTATGGCTATCATTGTCCAGTAGTACAATAGTGCTTGTTCAGTCGAGGAAATAAGCGATGACACCCGCAATTAATTTATTAAAAAAGCAGCGCGTCGATCATCAGGTGCACAGTTATAACCATGATCCACGTGTGGCTTCTTATGGTTTAGAGGCTGCGCAGAAACTGGCTTTGGCACCCGAGCGCGTGTTTAAAACATTGTTGGCGTGCACTGAAAACAAAGAGTTGCTTGTGGCTGTGTTACCTGTGTGTGCCCAGCTGAATTTAAAAGCCTTGGCAGCTTGTGCCGGCGTGAAGAAAGTTGAAATGGCGGATCCACAGCAGGCGCAGCGCGTGACGGGCTATTTACTGGGTGGCATCAGTGCTTTAGCGCAGAAAAAATCCTTGCGTACCTTCTTAGATAGCAGTGCTGAGCACTTTGCTACTGTGTATATCAGCGCGGGTCGCCGTGGCTTAGAGGTTGAGCTGGCTGCTGCTGATTTGTTGAGGCTGACGCAGGGGCAGAGCGCTGCTATTGCTAGCACTGCGGATTAAGTCAGTGATGATGTTGCTGAAGTTGAGTGTGAAACACGCTTAGTGTGACTGCCGATCACCGGCCAGTGTTGAGTGCTACGCTGGCCGGGCTTTTGGAGTGTTGATGTATAGATCAATCGTTCGCGCTATAACGGCGCACACCCGTCATGGGTAAACTGCTATGTGCGGCAACAGTGCCGGGTGTGGCAAAAGCCACCAAGTGATCGGCAGCAACAGCGATACCCACGTTCTCACCTAAGAAGTGATCGATATGACTGGTAAAGATAGCTTCAAGCTGATTACCCGTTGGTAACTCTAAGCGATACAAAGTCGCAGCCCCTAAAAACGTTTTACCAATAATAATGGCGCGCAGTGGGCTTTCTGGTGAATCAATAATATCGTCTGGACGTAGCAAAACATCCACTGCGCTACCCGCTGGCCAGTTGTAGGCACGGTTACCACGAATCACGCCCAATTCAGTTTGTACGCTATCATTGGTCAGCATCTGGCCGCGAATAAAGTAGCCTTGGCCAACAAAACTGGCAACAAAGGGCGTTAGTGGCTCGTGATACAGGTTAAATGGAGAGTCCCATTGCTCCAGCTTGCCTTTATTAAATACACCGACGTTATCGCTCATCGCGAAAGCTTCTTCTTGGTCGTGGGTCACCAAGATGGCGCTCGTGCCGCGGTATTTGAGAATATCGCGCACTTCACGACTTAAGCTGCGACGCAACTCACCGTCCAGATTGGAAAATGGCTCATCCATCAGTAATAGCTGTGGTTCAGGTGCTAGGGCGCGCGCTAAAGCAACACGCTGCTGCTGGCCGCCCGATAATTCATGAGGGTAGCGATCGCCGAGTGCATTGAGTTTAACCAACTCCAATAGCTCTTGAGTGATGCGTTTGGCATTGGGATGTTTACGAATCCCAAAGGTAATATTGTCTTTAACACTGAGGTGCGGAAACAAGGCGTAGTCTTGGAAGACCATGCCAATGCGACGCTTTTCTGGCGCTAAAGTAAAGTTGGGGCGTGAGATGTCTTTGCCAGCTAAAGTAATAAGGCCGCGCATAATCGGCTCAAAGCCTGCAATAGCGCGCAAAGTTGTGGTTTTGCCGCAGCCCGATGGGCCAAGCAAGCAACCGATATCGCCGCTATTGAGGTGCAGATTCAGGTCTTGCACTATGGTTTGATTTTGATAGCCGCAACTTAAATCAGTGAGGCTGAGTAAAGGACCTTGGTTATCCATGCTGTGGGGGTACCGGATAGATTAAAATTCCAATAAAGCCTTGTGCACCGCAAATACAAAGACTATGAGCGATAAGACCACCGATTGAGACTAAGTGACTGCCTTACAATTGCGACTGAATCTTATAAGGTAATGGGTGTTCTTTGCAAACGTCATGGCCTAGTCCAGTGCTGGTGCTGCGGTTTATGTCGCACCGCTGTGCTTGTGGCTTGATTTGCTCGGTTGGATTCAAGGTATGAGCTCAAGGTATAAATTTTAGTTCTGCTAAAGCAGAGCGTTGCACTGGGTTTTAGGCTAGAATGTTCGCTAGGTGCTCAGTTAATCATGAGCTTTATCACTGAAATATTTGTCGAGGTGGATTGTGGATATCATCGAAACTATTAAAGAGCAGATCGAAAACAACGCGGTCTTGCTGTATATGAAAGGTAATCCAAACGCGCCGCAGTGTGGTTTCTCACAGCGTGCAACCCAAGCGTTAATGGCTTGTGGTGAAAAATTTGCATATGTTGATATTCTGCAAAACCCAGACATCCGCGCTAACCTGCCTGCTTACGCGAACTGGCCAACCTTTCCACAGTTGTGGGTTGATGGTGAGTTAGTGGGTGGTTGCGATATCATCACTGAGATGCACGAAAGTGGTGAGTTAGAAAAAGTTGTGAAAGCTGCTACGGCTAAAGTAGAAGCTTAAGCCTCTGCTTGCTGTGCTTTAGATTGTGCTTCTGTAGATCATTCAGTCGTCAATCTTTATAGCAGTGCAACAAAAAAGCCCTTGTTCAGATTGTGAGCAAGGGCTTTTTTTATGGTTGATCAGTCTTGCGCAACAGCCCCCGTCCTTTAGCTCGGGGAGAGTCTCAAAACTGAAGGGCTTAAGCGGACTTCTTCGTGGCTTCAGCGCTGGCTAAGGCGCGGTTTAAGCCGCTGAAGAGCGCATGGATGCTAGCAGTGGTGATATTGCTGTGCACACCGACACCAAATACCGGGCGCTGACCGGGTAAGCGCAATTCAATATAGGCTGCAGCT
>JAAZCO010000062.1 GCA_012513235.1 Gammaproteobacteria bacterium | reverse complement strand
CTGTTGCCGCAGTTTCAATTTAACTTACTGCAGATTGATAACTGGCATGCCACGCTAGAAGAATCCCCGACGCTGGATTGGTTTTCGTTAGAATTAGGCATTGAAGTGGCCGGCCAATCCATCAGTCTACTGCCGATTTTATTACAGCTGATTCGCCAGTCACCTAAATTGCTGGACGCCAAATATCTGGCCCAACGCGATGATAACGAAGCACTCTTGGTGCATATCAACAGCTTAGGCAAACGCGTGGCGCTGCCTTATGCACGTATTCGTCCGGTACTCACCACACTCAGCGAGTTGTATATCCGCGAGGCCCTGACTGACGATACGACGCTGCGCCTACCGCGCCAAGAAGCTGCACGTATCGCACAGATGCAAGCACAGGGTATTGAGTGGCACGGCGGCGAAGCGATTCAAGCCTTAGCGCAACGTCTAGCTGAGCCACTGCATACTGTGTGCCCCACTCCTGATGGACTGCAGGCCAGCTTGCGCGATTATCAGCGTGATGGCTTAACCTGGCTGCAAAACCTGATGCAGTCTGGCATGAGCGGGATTTTGGCCGACGATATGGGCTTAGGTAAAACCCTACAAACCTTGGCGCATATTCTTACCGAAAAAAACGCGCAGCGCTTGCAGCAACCGGCCTTGGTTGTAGTGCCCACCAGCCTATTAGCCAACTGGCAAGACGAAACGGCACGCTTTACGCCGCAATTACAGCTACTGTGCTTGCACGGTCCGCAACGCCATACATTATTCGCACAAATACCACATGCTGATATTGTCCTGACCACCTATGCTCTGCTCTCACGTGATGACCAGCACTTATTAGCGCAAGAATGGCATATAGTGATTCTCGATGAAGCACAAACCATTAAAAACCCGCGCAGTAAAGCCGCTGTCTGCGCCAGCCAATTACGCGCGCAACAGCGCCTGTGCTTAACCGGTACGCCAGTGGAAAATAACCTTGGTGAATTGTGGTCACTGTTTAACTTTTTAATGCCCGGCTGGCTCGGTGACAACAAAAGCTTCACCCGCCAATACCGCACACCCATTGAAAAGAACGCCGATGAGCAACGCTTAGCCCATCTACAAGGCCGCCTTAAACCCTTTATTTTACGACGCAGCAAGCAAGAAGTGGCCAGCGAACTGCCCAGCAAAACCGAAGTCACCCACTCTATTGATTTGACCAGTGCGCAACGTGACCGCTATGAAACCTTACGCTTAGCCATGGATAAAAAAGTCCGTGACGAAATTCAGCGTGTCGGTATTGCCCGCAGTCATATTGCTGTTTTAGAAGCGTTACTACGATTGCGCCAAGTCTGTGGTGATTTACGTTTACTCAGCGCAGCTGATGCCGAAAAATACAGCAGCCAAGACTCTGCCAAGATGCTGCATTTACTGGAGATGCTGCGCAGCTTTACTGCAGCTGGACGACGTATCTTAGTCTTCTCCCAATTCACCAGTATGCTGGGCCTGATTGCTCAGGAGTTAACCGCAGCTGACATTGATTTTGTGCAGCTGACTGGACAAACCACTGACCGCCGCACGCCTGTTGCGCGCTTTCAAGCTGAAGAAGTGTCTGTATTTTTAATCAGCCTTAAAGCCGGCGGTGTGGGCTTAAACCTCACGGCTGCTGATACGGTGATTCATGTGGATCCTTGGTGGAATCCTGCCACCGAAGCACAAGCCAGCGACCGCGCCTATCGTATCGGGCAAACTAAATCTGTGACTGTGTATAAGCTGATTGCGCGCGGCAGTGTGGAGGAGAAAATTCAGCAACTGCAACAACATAAAGCGGCACTGGCCAGCAGTATTTTAGCAGGTGGCGCCAGCGCCAGTGCGGCTTTGGATGACGCCAGCATTGACGCTTTACTGGCGCCGCTGACGCCTTAATCACAGCCGTGTTGATGACAACTGCGATTAAGGCGCTGCCGAGATAGATTTAATTCAATAAACCCAATCTAAGCACGCAACGTATTTATT
>JAAZCO010000061.1 GCA_012513235.1 Gammaproteobacteria bacterium | reverse complement strand
GCAGCCTGCTTAACCATCGCTAAAGCTTTAACGAAATTCGGGTAATGCGACAGCGGCACACCTGACAAATGAAAGTTATGCATGGCTCGTAACGTTTGGATGCCGTAATAAGCATCCTTGGGCACCGGCAAAGAGCCTAATAAATCATGTTCAGAACGAAACGCTGTTGCTGTCATAGCTCACCCACCCCTTTAATTAAATTATCGTAAATAATTGGCTATACAAATTTTAGGCTTTCCACACCGCTAAGGCGAACCTTATATGCCACCATGATGTGACTCAATGCACACCACAAGCTGTGGATAACTCTGTGAATAGTCTGTGCAGTATTTTTTATATTGACATCATTCATTCGACGTATACTGCAGCATACTGATTTAACGCGAAATTACACACTAAGTTAGCTGTAAATCTCTTGATACGCACAATCAGCCATTGTGGATAACTGCGCGCATGCAATGAGTATTAAGCGCTAGGCTTTTCCTCTTCGTCCTCGTCTTCATCGTCATCTAGGTCGGCAATGCTGCGCAAACGTGCAACCACTTGCGCATTGATCGAGCCTTCTGGGAATTCATTATCCGCATCGGCACAGCCTGCCTCAACACCGCTCAGCAAGCACAAAGCCTGATCGACATGACTGACGACATAGATATGGAACTGCCCATCACGCACAGCACTGACCACAGCTTCATCGAGCAGTAAATTCACCATATTTGAGCGCGGGATAATAACACCTTGCTCACCGGTCAAGCCACGCGCCTGACACAAACGGAAAAACCCTTCGATCTTCTCATTGACACCACCCACCGCTTGCACTTCGCCAAACTGGTTAATCGAGCCAGTAATGGCAAATGATTGCTTGAGCGGTATGCGTGATAGTGCAGAAATCAACGCACAGACTTCACCCAGCGAAGCACTGTCACCATCCACGTAACCATAGGATTGCTCTAAGGCAATGCTCGCGGAAATAGCCAAGGGAAATTCTTGCGCATAACGACTGCCCAAATAACCAGTCAGAATCATCACGCCTTTAGAGTGGATAGACTGCCCCAAACTCACTTCACGCTCGATATCAACAATACCGCTGCCGCCGGGATACACCGAGGCAGAAATACGCGCTGGCACACCAAAAGTCGTGTCACCAACCGCCAAGACGGTTAAGCCATTGCACTTACCCACTGCGGCATCTTGAGTATCAATCAAGATAACGCCTGACAGCATATCATCCATAATCCGCGTCGATACACGTCCAGTGCGTGTGACGCGAGCAGCAATGGCTGCAGCAATATGCTCAGCCTCGGTCACGCTAGCACCGCTGCAGTGACGTAAGAAATCAGCTTCACTGACCACCTGAAACAAATCGGCTAAACCAGCGGAAATACGCTCCTGGTGTTCAGCCATTCGCGCACTGTAAAGGGCCAATGCGCGTACGGCATCAGCAGTCAAAGGCGCCATTTCTTCTTCAGCGGTGCGGGTGCACAGCAGTTGAGCAAACTCAGTTAAGGTTGCGTCAGTCAGCGGAATATCTTCATCAAAGTCGACCAACATGCGAAACATTTCCTGAAAATCAGGATCAACGTCTTGCAGTGCGTAATACAATTCGCGCGAGCCAATCACCACGACTTTCAGCTGCAAGGGAATATCCTGTGGCAGCAAGGTCGCTGCTGCCACACGACCCAGCTCCACCAAAGGTGATTCCATCTTGAGCTGACGTGAATGTAAAGCACGCTTGAGCGCTTCCCAGACAAAGGGCTCAGGTAGTAACTTTTCCGCCTCTAAAATCAAATAGCCGCCATTAGCGCGATGCAAAGCACCCGAGCGCAACTGGCGATAACTGGTATAGAGAGCACCTTGGTCGGTGCTGTATTCAATGCGGCCAAATAAATTATCGTAGGTGGGGTGTGATTCAAATACCACCGGTGCACCTTCATCGGGTGCATGGCCGACTATTAAGTTAGGGCTGTACTGCTCTTCAAGTAATTTACGCGCTATCGCATCGCTGTGTTCTTCATCAACCAATTGTTCAACGACAGTTTTTAGCAGATTGGCCTGCATATCTTTTAAGTAGGCCACGACGCATGGATGTTCGGCGTACTTTTGCATCAAAGGCGTGAGCAATGGCTCTAACGCTGAAGCAATGGTTTCTTCGTTGAGTTGACGCAGCTGATTACTTGATTCGCGCTTCCATAACGGCAGGCTTGAGAGCTCTTTATTGAGTTGTTCTTCAAGCACCACGATATCGGCGTGGAATTTTTCGCGCTCGGCTTCTGGGCGCTGGGCAAATTC
>JAAZCO010000060.1 GCA_012513235.1 Gammaproteobacteria bacterium | reverse complement strand
GTATGGCTCATTACCTCATGACAGCACAATTGATTGACGGCAAACAGATCGCCGCAGATATTCGTAAAGATATCGCCCAACAAGTACAAAACCGTCTAGACCAA
Organism: Gammaproteobacteria bacterium; assembly: GCA_012513235.1. GTDB lineage: Bacteria > Pseudomonadota > Gammaproteobacteria > Pseudomonadales > Pseudomonadaceae > Denitrificimonas. Next base: position 6,699 of record JAAZCO010000060.1, on the reverse strand, counting down.
GGTTTACGCGCACCGGGCTTAGCCGTTATTTTAGTGGGTAACGATCCAGCATCTGAAGTTTATGTTTCGCATAAACGCAAAGACTGCGAGCAAGTGGGCTTTAAATCACAAGCCTACGATTTACCAGCCAGTACCACACAAGATGAGCTGCTGGATTTAATCGACACTCTTAATGCTGATGCTACGGTCGATGGCATTTTGGTACAACTGCCCCTACCCGCTCACCTTGATTCCTCTTTATTACTAGAACGCATCAATCCTTATAAAGACGTCGATGGCTTCCACCCTTACAACGTCGGCCGCTTAGCTCAACGTATGCCGCTGCTACGCTCATGCACCCCCAAAGGTATCATGACGCTACTTAAGCACACAGGTGTTGATTTACACGGTCTAGACGCAGTGATTGTCGGGGCATCTAATATTGTCGGTCGCCCTATGGCGCTGGAATTGTTGCTGGCTGGCTGCACCACCACTATCACTCACCGCTTTACTAAAAACTTAGAGGAGCATGTGCGTCGTGCAGACCTCGTAGTAGTCGGCGTGGGTATTCCCAACCTAGTCAAGGGGGAATGGATTAAACCTGGCGCTATTGTGATTGACGTAGGCATCAACCGCCAAGCCGACGGCAAACTCGTGGGCGATGTAGGCTTTGCTGCCGCACTCGAACGCGCCGCATGGATCACCCCTGTACCAGGCGGTGTTGGCCCGATGACACGTGCCGGCTTACTGGAAAACACTCTACAAGCCTGTGAGCACAACGAAAAATAGACATCATAACCAGCAACGCACAATCCACTGCTGCGTTGCTGGCACTTCAAAGTTTTACTTATAGCATGTGCATCTAAGGCTTAGCATAAAAGTACGAAAACCTTGCCAAACGATGCGTAGCGCAGTTACCGCCCCTCCCCACACAGTCAACATTCTCTGATGTCTCGCTACAAACACTTCTTCAGCATGGCGTTGATTTTTTGCGCGCGCGGATCCATCAACACATTTGAGCCTAAGCTATTAGTGACAAAAGCCACACTCACCTCTCGCTCAGGATCAGCACAACCCAAAGTCCCTCCAGCACCGGGATGACCAAAAGTGCGTGCACCTAAGGCATAACTTGCCGCTGGCTGCTCTGGCTGTTCCAACATGCAACCTAAACCAAAGCGAGTACTGGTGAGCAAAGTTAAGTCTTGCCCTAAGCTATGCTCTTGCAACATGGTGCTGAGCATTTCACTATCGAGCAACTTATTTTGCAGCAACCCAGTATAGAAGCCCGCCAAGCCGCGCGCAGTACCGTGCATATTGGCTGCTGGCTGCTGCATTTGTCGCCACTCTAATTTATTGGTGCTGGTCATCATAGAAGGTGGATTAGCAAAGGCTTTCGCTGACATACCCTGCGGAGCTTTCCCCATCGCTTGCATCAAGCGCAACGCTGTTGGATCGGTGAGCGCTCCCTTCATGCGCATCACATCACCTACCAAGAGCAACTCGTGATCACTTAAACCTAGGTATAACTCAAGCTGCAATGGCGTAGCAATGCGCTGCGCTATTGCAGCGCCGGGTTCACAGCCATCCACACGACGAATTAACTCACCCACTAACCAACCGTAAGTCATGGGCGCGTAGCCGTGCGCACTACCCGGTGTCCACCAGGGCGCAGTGTTTTCTACCGCTGCAATCATCCGCTGCCAATCATACAAGGCTTCAGGTACCAGCGGCTCAAATACTGCTGGCAAACCTGAACGATGACTCAACACCTGCCGCACAGTGATCTGCTGCTGACCTTGCACGGCTAACTCAGGCCAATACTCTGCCAGCGGCGCATCCAACTGCAAGCGTCCTTCAGCAACCAACTGCAATAACACTACTGCTGAAACAGGTTTACCACTGGAAAAAATATTGATTAAGGTATTGCGCTGCCAAAGTTGCTCGCCATGACGGTCAAGCACACCGCCCCACACATCAAGTACGGTCTCACCAGAAATTTGCACACACAAGGCCGCCCCGCGCTGCTCGGGTTGCTCAAGAACCTGCGTAAACACATCCAGCACATCACCAAACGCGCTATCACTGCTGCCATCAAGATGCATACTGTGCTCCAACTATCACTATTAACACTTAATCAATTTCACGCCGAAACGGCGGCAAAGAGTTTAAAATAGCCTTGCCATAACGCTGGGTGACTAAACGACGATCCAACAAAGTCACACTGCCGGTGTCTTGCTCATTGCGTAATAAACGCCCGCAGGCCTGAATCAAGCGCAACGAAGCATCCGGCACGGCAATTTCCATAAAAGGATTACCACCGCGCGCTTCAATCCACTCAGATAAAGCAGCCTCAACCGGATCATCAGGCACCGCAAAGGGGATTTTTGCAATCACCACATGCTGGCAATAGGCACCAGGCAAGTCGATACCCTCAGCAAAACTAGCTAAACCAAAGAGCACACTGATTTCACCTTTATCAATCTGCGCCTTATGTTTAGCCAAGGTTTCTTGACGTGACAAACTGCCTTGAATCAACACGCGTTTACGCCACTCACGCTCCACTGCTTCAAATACGTCCTGCATTTGCCTGCGCGAAGAAAACAGCACTAAGCTACCCTGCGCTCCCTCAAGAATTCCAGGTAGATCACGTACAATGGCTTGTGTATGCGCATCGGCATCACGCGGATCGGCACGCAAATCAGGCACACGCAAGACCCCTGCCTCAACATATTTAAACGGACTGGGCACCACAGCTTTTTTCGCATCAAAGGGTAAACCTGCGCGCATATTAAAGCGATCAAACTTACCTAGCGCAGTTAAGGTGGCCGAAGTCACCAAAGCACCATGTGCCACATTCCACAAATGACGACGCAAAGTTTCAGCCGCTAAAATCGGACTGGCATTCACTTCTATATCAAAAGCACCGCCACCATCTGCCAACGACAACCAACGCGCCATCGGCGGACTTTTCTCTGGGTCTTCAGCGGTAAACGCGGTCCATAACTCTTGATTACCCTCAGAGCGCGCCAGCAAACTACCAAACAACGGATACCACTCTTCAGCTTGGTGACTCGGCACACCCAGCCCTGGCTCACCATCCATAGCTTTTTTCAACAAGTCTGCAACGCGCGTAAATACATCGGTCAGACGTATGAATTCTTTTTTAAGGTCGCCACCTAACTCAGCCAATTCATTAGGAATCACACCACCAATGAAGCGGTAACGGGGCTTATCATAACTATCTGGGTCAGTATTAGGACGAAACTCAGCAATTTGCTCACACAAGGTAAACATAAATTGCATTTGTGTACGCAAACCCTTGGCCAGTTCTGGAACAGGCTCTAACAAACGCCCAAAGTCACCCGGCAAAGGGTTCTGCGCCAGCAAGCGGGTGAGGTTTTTCTCCACTTGCCCAAGCCAATCAGCCGTTGAACGTAAACGGGTGAAGTGTGCAAAGTGATTAATGGCTTTATCGGGTAAGTGATGGCCTTCGTCAAACACATAAATCGTTTCACGCGGATCAGGCAAGACAGCACCACCGCCAAGCGCCAAGTCCGCCAGCACCATATCGTGATTCGTCACAATCACGTCAACCTTAGTCATACCTTCGCGGGCTTTATAAAACGAACACTGTTGGAAGTTAGCGCAATGGCGCCCTGTACACTGCGTATGATCAGTGGTTACGCGTGACCAAGTCGTGTCTTCTAGCACTTGCGGCCAACTATCGCGATCACCATCCCAGCGATTACTGGCCAACTTATTGATCATCTCAGTGAAGAGCTTCTCGCTGTCGCTGTCCACAGCAATATTAAAACCTTCATCAGCGAAGAGTTGCGCGGTCGCCTGCTCAGCTTCACCTTGCTGCGATAAGCCATCTAGTTTTGATAGACATAAATAGCGCCCACGCCCTTTGGCTAAGGTATAAGTAAAGCTCAGACCACTATTTTTAATAATGTCGGGTAAATCTTTATCGACGATTTGCTCTTGCAAGGCCACAGTTGCAGTGGCAATCACTAAGCGTTTACCCGCGGCGCGCGCTGCAGGAATCGCAGCCAAACTGTAAGCCACAGTTTTACCTGTTCCCGTACCCGCCTCAATAGCCACAACGGCCGGCTCACCTGCGCGCTTACCTTCGTCATCAACTTTAATATTGCCGAGGACTTTGGCCACTTCAGCAATCATCAAACGTTGGCCATAGCGCGCTTTAAGTCCTTTGGCCTCTAAAAAGCGTGTATACGCGCCTTGAATAGTGTTTTTTAATTCATCGCTGAGCATGCTTTATCCACTTTGTCGAACTGTACGTTTGTTCAGTACTCATTTATAAACGTATAATAGCCTGCTTAAAGGTTTTCTGCTCTAAGGATTCATTATGACTGCAGTTTTACCCTGCCCATGTAACCCCAACATCAGCTACTCACAATGCTGCGCGCCCTATCATGCAGGCCAACTACCCGATACTGCGCAGACCTTGATGCGAGCGCGCTACAGCGCCTATGTCAAACACAATATTGCCTTTATCCAAGCCACTACTTTAACTGCACAGCAAGCGCAGCTTAATCTTGAGAGTATTACGCAATGGAGCACAAGCAGTGAATGGCTGGGCTTAGAAGTGTTAGATGAAACTCTAGCTCATGATCAGCGCCACGCCACAGTCGAATTTATTGCATATTGGCAAGACGCAGAAGGGCCTGCGCAGCATCAAGAAGTATCACTGTTTATTAAGCCGGCTGAGCAATGGTTTTTTTATGATCCCAATGTGCCGCTGCGTGCAGAACGCAATGCGCCCTGCCCTTGCGCGAGCGGTTTAAAGTATAAAAAATGTTGCGCACCTTACTTTTAATCCATTTTAATCATGCGCCTTCTCAGTCATCCTCGAGTAAAGCCAAATGAGATATATCGGGTAATTGTTGCGGCCTCGATGGCGGTAACTGCCCCATATCACTGCCCACTGGCGCTAAAGTTAAATCGGAAAAATCAAACTGCGGCGCAGCAACCTCAACGCTAGCCGGCTGTAAATCAGCACCCACAGGCGCTAAACCAAAATCCAACGCTTGCACATGACTAAATGCCGCCATGTATTGATCACGCGCCTTAACGTGCAAAGCGTCAAATTCTTGCTCTTGCCCTGACTGCACCTCAGCGTGCTGCGCTGATTGAGTAGCATTGTGCTGCGCAAGATCGCCACTCTCTTGACACTCTAATTCACGCAACTCAAGCACTGCACCCGCCTGCTTAAAAGCAGCTTGGTATTGAGCAGCAGTAGCAGCATCAACACGCGATTTAATTACCACTCGCGCCCCTGAAAAGAGCCGTGCTAGAGCCACCTCATCAGCCTTAAACAAGCGTACAATCGCAGCTTTCACTTGTGGTAATTCAGCGCGGGGTAGCAACTGCCCCGAGAAAGCAATTTCAAAGTATTGCATAGCCAACCCTTTATCATGAATGATATGCATAGCGATTTAATTGATATCTATTGCGTAAACAGGCACTGTTTGTGCTTAATATTTATTTACTCAACCTATGCTTGCTACACTGCCGTGAAATTTGGAGTTCATCAATGGGCTATTTAGCGTCAATTTGGAAAACACCGGCACTTTTGATGTTGCTCACAGCCTTTGGCGCACTCAATGGCTGCTCAACTTGGGTGGGTAGCAGCTTTAAAAAGCCAGACATACAATTAGTTGATGTCGAACTGGTACATGCCAAGCTACTTGAGCAACAGTTTATTTTACACTTTCGTGTTGATAACCCCAATGCAAACAGCTTGCCTTTGCGCAGCCTAGACTATCGCGTGATGCTCAACGACACTCCTCTGGCCACAGGCTCACACAATCAGTGGCTTACAGTACAAGGTAACTCATACGCTTATTTTAAAATACCAGTACACACTAACCTGTGGCGGCATATTAAAGTCATTATGCGTATGCTAGAAAAACCCGACCAGCCCATTCATTACGCACTGCATGCTGATATAAAAACTGGGCTTTTATTCGGTAAAAAAATCAATATTCTACGTCACGGTGATATCATTCCCGGCGACTATATTCGCGAGTAATTATTATGTCTTCTACAGAACACGTTCACGGTCCCGACTGCAATCACGCTCATGAGCAACACAAGCCCACACCGCATGTCCATGGTCCACATTGCAATCACAGCCATCAAGAGCCGGTACGCAATCCGCTAAAAGAAGTAGGCCGCAACGACCCCTGCCCGTGTAATAGCGGTAAAAAGTACAAAAAATGTCATGGTGCATAAGGTGCAGACATTTTCAACAGGCTGGCTCATTGCTGCTGCTGTTTGTGTTTTAGCTTTAGCTGTTTATGCAGCGCTGCTATGGCGTAAAGTCTGGCAGGCACAGCAGCACAAGCAACAACAGCAAGCCGAGCAAAAACGTCTGCGTCGCGATGACTTAATTGTCTTGGCCAATGGTTTTTAACTGAGCAAATGCCTTGGGCAGAAGGCTGTATTCGCATTAAAGTTATCTTGGATCATTATGACTCCAATTTAACCATGCACTCAGACTACCAAGTTTTACAGTCAGTTTTTAGCGCCACTGAACACATTCCAACGCATGATGCGTGGCGTGCCCTGAGCAGCGCAGAAAAACAGCCCTTTACCCAGTTGCTCAATGAATTAGAACTGCAACACAAACAGGCCTCTGTGACAGCTGTTAAACAGTTACTAAGGCAACTGCAAAACTAATCAGCAGACTCACCT
>JAAZCO010000381.1 GCA_012513235.1 Gammaproteobacteria bacterium | reverse complement strand
TGTGTTTTTTGAATTATCGCTGGAGGAGCCAATGGTTCCCGTAATTGCTCTGGTGGGCCGACCGAATGTCGGCAAATCGACGTTGTTTAACCGCCTGACTAGATCCCGCGATGCGATTGTAGGCGACATTCCTGGACTGACTCGCGACCGCCAATACGGCGAAGCGAAGTGGCAGGATCGCAGTTATATTTTGATCGATACCGGTGGTATTACCGGTGACGAAGAAGGTATTGATGCAAAGATGGCCGAACAATCGCTTCTCGCGATTGAAGAAGCTGATGTGGTGTTGTTTTTAGTTGATGCGCGTGACGGTATGTGTCCTGCGGATCAAATGATTGGTGAACACTTACGTAAGCGCAATAAAACCACTTTAGTGGTGGTGAACAAGGTTGATCATCTCGATGAGAATATCGCCCTTGCTGAGTTTAGCCCGCTGGCTTTAGGCGACTCGGTAGCGATTGCTGCGGCGAATGGCCGTGGTATCACGCAGATGATGGAATTAGGACTGGGTGACTTTCCTTTAGACATTGTTGATGAAGTTGATTTAGACAATCTAGTTGAAGGGCAGGACCTTAAACGTGTTCCGGGTCCGGATGCGAAAGATGGTATTAAAATTGCCATTATTGGTCGTCCCAACGTTGGTAAATCAACGCTGGTCAACCGTATGCTCGGCGAAGAGCGCGTGGTGGTGTTTGATCAGCCAGGTACTACGCGCGACAGTATTTACATCCCCTTTGAGCGCGATGATGAAAAGTACACGCTGATTGATACAGCGGGTGTACGTCGTCGCGGTAAAATCTCTGAGGAAGTGGAAAAGTTCTCCGTAGTGAAAACTCTGCAGGCCATTAAAGACGCTAACGTAGTGATCTTTGTGATGGATGCCCGCGAAGGTGTAGTGGATCACGACCTGAACTTACTGGGCTTTGCGCTGGAGTCCGGCCGCGCGATTGTTATTGCACTGAATAAGTGGGATGGCATGCAACCGGCCGAACGCGAGTATGCCAAGAAAGAGTTAGAGCGTCGTCTGTACTTTGTGGACTTTGCTGATATTCACTTTATCTCTGCTTTGCACGGCACCGGTGTGGGCCATTTGTACAAATCAGTACAAAATGCCTTTACCTCAGCCATTACCCGCTGGCCAACCAATCGCTTAACGCAGATTCTTGAAGATGCGGTACGCGAGCATCAGCCGCCGATGGTTGCGGGTCACCGTATTAAGCTGCGTTATGCGCACTTAGGTGGCGCGAATCCACCTTTGATTGTGATCCACGGTAATAAAACCGATGGCGTACCTAAAAGCTATGTGCGCTATCTGGAAAATACCTACCGCCGCGTCTTAAAATTGGTGGGCACACCGATTCGCATTGAGTTTAAAGGTGGTGATAACCCCTTTGAAGGTAAGAAAAACAAGCTCAGTGAGCGTCAAGTGAATAAAAAACGTCGCTTGATGGCTAATAAAAAAGAGCGTGATAATCGTAAAAAGAAGAAGTGATCAGCCGGCTAGGTGTCAGTTATGAACACCTAGCGTTTGACTGCGGTCACTGAGGTTTTGGAGTTATACAATGCTACTCGACACTAAGTTACCGCAGGTCGGTTTGACCATATTCACCCAGATGTCACAGTTAGCGCAGGCTCATGCTGCGCTGAACTTATCCCAAGGCTTTCCTGATTTTGATGCGCCGCAGGCACTTAAAAACGCTCTTGAGCGCCATGTGCATGCCGGTAATAATCAATATGCACCCATGACCGGGGTGCAGTCATTACGTGAGCAGGTGGCCAGCAAAATTGCGCGCTTGTATCGAAATCCTGTGTGCGCTGAACAGGAAGTCACTATTACCCCAGGTGCTACCCAAGCGTTGTTTTGTGCTATTCAAGCGCTAGTACGCGTTGGCGATGAGGTGATTGTTTTTGATCCTTGTTATGACAGTTACGAGCCTGCAGTCACTTTAGCAGGTGGTCGTTGTGTGCATATTGCTTTAGATAGTCAAGATTTCTCGATTGATTGGCAGCAGTTTGCCGA
>JAAZCO010000001.1 GCA_012513235.1 Gammaproteobacteria bacterium | reverse complement strand
TCGCCATACGTGAGCGTTTTGCCCAAGTTGGTGAATGCAGGTTTGTCAGCAAAACGCTGGCAGGACTCTTTCAGTACCGCTTGAATATTGGGGTACTGATCAGGATCGATTTCGGTGGGAATACCTTCAGGGTATTTGTCCTTCCAGAAGTTTTCGTTCATGCAAGTCAACTCCTAAGCAACAGCTCGTTTCGCCGAGTAAAAGTGTTTAACAAAAGCACACTATAAGCAGGCAACGTTTAATCGCAATGCGCTATAAGGCCAATAAGTGAACCAGTTTACGCTGTGGTTGCCTACTTGTTACACGATTCTAAGTGTTTAAGCTCGATCAAGTGTGTGTTCTTGTCAATCATCTCACCCAAGCAGGATTTTTAATGATTGGTTTTGCTTTGCTTTTTATTGTTTAGCAAACAACTTGAGGTTAGCAGCTTTATAAATACGCGACCAGCACAAAAGAAGGCTTTCTGGTCACAAGTAAAACTAAAATCTATTTTTAGTTCTAATTTTGCGGCTGGTATCCGGCCTCGCTCCCAAAATCTAAAGATAGCGATTACAATGCGTCAATGCCCCGAGCAAGGAGGAAGCCCACATGCGCCATGAAGCGTTTTGGTTAACTGCCAATGATGCCACTCAGCTGTATGTGAATCATTGGTCCAGTGATGAGCCGCCACGGGCGATTATCCTGATTGCCCATGGTATGGCTGAGCACAGTCAGCGTTATGCTCGCTTTGCGCAAACCCTTGCTGCACAAGGCATTTCTGTGTTTGCGCTGGACCAGCGCGGGCATGGACAGACTTCAACGCTAGCCACCTTAGGCCACTTTGCGGATGAGCAGGGTTGGCATTTAGTGGTCAATGATTTGTGTTGTTTAAATCATTATGTGCGTGTGCGTTATCCCACCACGCCGATTTTTTTGTTGGGGCATAGTTTGGGCAGTTACATCGCCATTGCTTACTTAATGCAACACAGTTGCAGTCTGCAAGGCGCGATTCTATCGGGATCGAATTATTTTAAAACATCGCGGCGTTACCGTGCGGCAATGACTTTAGCGCGTTTTGAGCGCTGGCGTTTAGGCAAAACCGGGCGCAGTCAGTTGTTACAGACGTTGATTTTTTATCCTTATCAGCGTGCCGTCAAACAGCGGCGCACGGATTGGGATTGGTTAACCCGCGATGCTGCGCAGGTGGATGCTTATATTGCTGATCCATTCTGTGGCTTTACCTGTACAACGCAATTGTGGCTGGATTTTTTAGGAGGGTTGCAGCATGTCACCCCAGTGCGCAATTTGATGCAGATTGATAATGATTTGCCGGTGCTGGTGATCGGTGGCGATGCTGACCCGATTCATCGTGGGCACCGTTTGATTGACCTGGCGAATGCGCTGCGTGAATCAGGTAATCGTGCTGTGGATATTCGTCTGTATCCACAAGCGCGGCATGAGGTATTGCAAGAAATTAACCATGCCGAAGTGACGGCAGATATTATACGTTGGCTGGATACAGCCTTAGCTCATCAGCGCTCGATGCTGCTGACATAAGATTAATTTGGAGAACCACATGACACAAAGTACAAGCACTGCATATGACGAGTTAACCGTGGGCCAGCAGGCGACTTTTAGTAAATTAGTCACCGAGCACGACATTATGATGTTTGCTAGCATGTCCGGTGACCGTAACCCGGTGCACTTAGACGCAGATTATGCTGCAGGCACCATGTTTAAAGAGCGTATCGCGCACGGTATGTTCAGTGGTGCGTTGATCAGCGCCGCAGTGGCTTGTGAGTTGCCAGGACCGGGTACGATTTACTTAGGTCAGCAGATGGAATTTAAGTTACCGGTTAAGCTCGGTGATGAGTTAACCGTACAGTTGGAAATTCTTGAGAAGTTGCCCAAGTTTCGCGTGCGTATTATGACGCGCGTGGTGAATCAGCGTGATGAGATTGTCGTTGACGGTGAAGCTTTGATTATTGCCCCACGTAAAGCACAAACAGTTGAACTGGCTGATTTACCGCAGTTTGTTGCGCAGTAAAACAGTGTGACAGAGCGCGCTTTTGTAGGTGCAGGTTAGGCCTGCGATCGCGGCTCTCTACACACTTTATCCCGCAGTACCCGTACTGATAGCTATTAAGCGGCGCGCACTTGTAAATCTAAGTGGCTGCGGTGCCGCCACTTATAAACCCTGGTTAAGCTCTAAGCAGGCGCGCAATGTACTTAGGGGGGCGCAAACCAAGACGCAGCAATTGCTAAAAACCACAGATAACACCCCTTGATCCGCTCCAAGGTGTGCAAACTATTGTATTCTAAGCCCCATTAAATATACGGACGCAGCCCACGCCCGCAGACTGTAAATGGAGCTTAAAGTACCTTATGTCGCACTTGTTACGCATTATCATGATCAATGGCCACCTTGAGGGTGTGATTGAATTAGCGCTCGATGGCCATACCAATATCTGCGGTACCAACGCCTCGGGTAAAACCACCTTGCAGCGCTTAATTCCAGTATTTTATGGTGAGCGGCCCAATAATGTGGTGCCGAAAACGCGCAAGAAATTTGATCAGTTTTATTTGCCGCACGCTGATTCATATTTAATTTATGAATACCGCCGTGAAGC
>JAAZCO010000059.1 GCA_012513235.1 Gammaproteobacteria bacterium | reverse complement strand
CGCCATAAATGTTGCACCCAACTCATCGGCAACCTGCTGACCCGCTTGCGTATCGATATCCGCAATCACCACCTGCGCGCCAGCTTTAACCAGCACTGCAGCAATACCTTTACCAATACCGTTGGCACCACCGGTGACAATCGCGATTTGATCCTTTAATGAAAACATATTACGCCCTCAATCCATTTTTTGAATGTTGATGCACGCTAGCATAGCGGATTTACGGATACCAATTTCGTTACAGATCAGTGTTCTACTCTTTTAGCTAAGGCGAGCCGGCTGCCAGCGACAAGCTGATACAAGACCTCGTACCCCATGGCAACCAGCCACCTCAACATAGGCCTATGCTAGAGTCAGAACTCAAGATTGATTGATAGGAGTGCCTGCTATGGATCAGCTATCTAACAAGTTGACTGTTTTTTATGATGGCGCTTGCCCCGTCTGTGTACGTGATCGTCGCTGGTATCAAAAGCTCGAAGGCAAAACCGATGATCGTGTGCAGTGGCTCGATATTACCGGGCGCGATGATGAACTGCGCCTGCAAGGTATCGACCCCGATAAAGCCCTGCGTGAACTGCACGTAAGAGACGCGCAAGGCCAAGTGCATCAAGAAATGGCAGCGTATATTTTACTACTAGCACGGGTGCCAGTGCTGAAGCCGCTGTCTTGGTTGATTGCCTTGCCAGTGATTCGCCCCACCCTAGCCTGGCTGTATCACCGCTGGGTAGCGCGCAGACTGGGATCACGTGTTTAAGTCGAGACTGCCATGCAGCACCCTTCATGACCTATTTGCGCCACAAGCCAGAATACTGAGCGTGTTGTAATGCTGTAGCTGCCACGCTCCCAAATCATTAAAGTAGCAACCCCCAGCTACGGCTGTAAGAATCCTAAATACCACGCTACACAGCTAAATACCTTAACTGCCCGCTTTAATATCAAAAACAATATAACATAAAAGCATAATCATATTGCCACACAGCTCAACGCCCAGCTCATTGCTGCGTTACTATAGATCACTGTTTTTCATACTCAAAAGAATGCCGCAAGGCCTATTCAAAGTGTATATTCAATATATTTTATAAACGCAGTAGCAAAGCCCGCAGGGACTTACTGCTTATATTTAGCTCAGTACCATCGTTTTAGGGATATCTACTATGTACTTACTCGGCGAGCAACCATCCCACTGCGCTACGCTAACCAATCGCCTGCAAACTATTCCACTGCAATTAGTCAGTGGTTTGCAGCCGTGCGGCCCAGCGCTAGATGTCGAGCAATCCAAACATCTTGAAAATGACCTGCCACGCGATCAGCTGTTTATTATTGACAGCGGCGTCATCAATGGCGTGATTGACGAGCGCACCCTATTTTATTTGCAAGAAGGCGACTTGATCGGCCTACAACAAGGCTTAGATTTACCGGGCGGCCATTACAGCTGCCAAGAGCCTGTACGACTTATTCCCTATCAGCGTTCTGCAGTGCTTAAACATATTGCTGCAGAAAATGAGCGACAAGAACTTTTCCTGTTCTATCTCTTAGGTCAGTCCACCTTGTTTACTGAAGCCATCGCTCGCCTAAGTCAGCCTGATGTGCCCCCGCCTACTGGCTTTAAAAGCTTTGCCGCCGGCGAAGTACTCATCCAGCAAGGCGACCCAGCTGAGCATGTCTTTATTATTCTCGAAGGCCATGCAGAAGCTTGGTTCAACGGCGAAAAAGTGGGTGATATTGCCAAAGATGAAATTTTTGGTGCCATGGCAGTGTTTACTAAAGAGCGTCGCAGTGCCACCGTGATTGCTAGCGAACACAGTTCGGTAATGGTGATTCCCCAAGATCAATTTCTGGGCCTGATGCAAAGCAATCCACACATTGCTCACTGCCTGATTGAGAATATGGCCCACTGCATTGAGCTTCTGAATAAAGAAGTCGTGCGTATGCGCTGTCAGATCAAAACTGATACTGCCTACGATGCTGATAAGCCACTGACTTAAACAGTCATTACTCAGGCAAGCTACAGACTTGCCTGCGGTAAAAAGCCATGACCAAACCGGTAAAACGTCTGCATTATCCAGCATAGACTGCTATTATTTGGCTTTTTTCAGGCAGGGCATCCCATGCTGGAACGACTCTTTCAGTTGCAAGCCAACAATACGACATTTCGTACCGAGGTCTTGGCAGGTATTACCACCTTCTTGACCATGGCTTACATTCTTTTTGTAAACCCCAATATGCTCGCCGAAATCGGCATGGACCATGGCGCGGTGTTTGTTGCAACATGCTTGGCCGGCGCCATTGGCTCAGCCATTATGGGCATGGTTGCCAACTACCCCATCGCCCTCGCCCCCGGCATGGGCCTGAATGCCTTTTTCACCTACACAGTGGTCGGCACCATGGGTTACTCATGGCAAGTCGGTTTGGGCGCGGTCTTTATCTCCGGCTTTTTGTTCTTCATCATGTCGATTTTTAAAATCCGCGAGTGGATTATTAACAGTATCCCCATGCCACTACGCTCAGCGATCAGTGCGGGAATTGGCTTGTTTTTAGCATTAATTGCCCTGAAAAACGCAGGCATCGTTGTCGGCAATAACGACACCTTAGTGGCCTTGGGTGACCTTGCGCAACCCGGCCCCATCTTTGCGACACTGGGCTTTGCGGTGATTGTTGCGCTGGCCTATCGACAGATTACCGGTGCGGTGATGATTGGTATTTTACTGATCACGGGCTTTTCAATTGGCATGGGCTTTTCCAGCCTCAATGCTGTGGTTAGCATGCCACCGAGCATGATGCCAACGCTGCTTCAGTTAGACATTGCAGGCGCGCTAGATGTGGGCTTAGTCAGCGTGATTTTCGCCTTCTTGTTTGTGGATTTATTTGATACGTCCGGCACCTTAATTGGGGTGGCACAACGTGCCAACTTGATTGATAAAGACGGTAATATGCCGCGTTTAGGCCGTGCTTTATTAGCCGACAGTACCGCTACCATGGCGGGTGCTTGTATGGGCACCTCAACCACCACCAGCTTTGTTGAATCCGCTGCGGGTATTGCCGTGGGTGGCCGCACTGGTTTAACGGCGTGCGTGGTCTCGGTGCTGTTTTTGCTCAGTTTATTCTTTGCACCATTGGCCTCAGCGATCCCTGCTTACGCTACTGCACCGGCTTTATTTTTTGTTGCAGTATTGATGACCAGTGGCTTAGCCAAAATTGACTGGGACGACTTAACCGTCGCAGCACCTGTGGTGGTGGCTGCTTTAGCCATGCCACTGACGTTTTCGATTGCCAACGGTATTGCCTTTGGTTTTATCAGCTGGACTGCCATTAAATTGCTCAGCGGTCGCTGGAAAGACCTCAACAGCGCCATGTGGATTTTATCCACTCTCTTTATTATTAAATTAGGTTTCTTTCCCTGATGCCAAACACCAACTACTCTCCAGCCGCTTACGCGCAACAATTACAGACTAAGCAAACACGTTTACACAATCTACTCAGCGAATTTAATGCGCCTGAGCCACAAGTGTTTGCCTCAAGTGAGCAACACTATCGTTTACGCGCTGAGTTTCGTCTGTGGCGCGAAGGTGGCAAACGCTTTTATGCCATGTTTGCTCCAGGTGATAACCGTACACCGATTTTCATCAATAGG
>JAAZCO010000380.1 GCA_012513235.1 Gammaproteobacteria bacterium | reverse complement strand
TTCGAACTCCCGACATCCTGCTCCCAAAGCAGGCGCGCTACCGGACTGCGCTATACCCCGATGGCTCCACGACCTGGACTCGAACCAGGGACCCAATGATTAACAGTCATTTGCTCTACCAACTGAGCTATCGCGGAACATACATTTGATTTAAACTCTTTCGAAGTTTGCCTCATCTGTGGTGCGACATTCTACGCAAATATCTAATCTTGTCAACACCTTAAATGAAATAAATATTAATTTGTTTCTCTAAGGCTATTTGTGACGCTGCGTTTAATGCTGCGGGCTATTCTAACCACTGTTCAGCAAAGCTGCAAGCTTGTATCAGCAAGGTCAGTGCAAGCTCGGTATTTAGGCATAAAAAATCAAGTTTAGACTGCCCTGCACTTCTGCTAGGCAAAGGGTTAGACTGTTCATTCATTTTTATTGTTTGAAAATATTTATGCGTCGCACTAAAGAAGAAGCAGACAACACTCGCACAGCCATACTCACTGCTGCGGAACTGTTATTCCTTAAAAAGGGAGTTTCCCACACTTCACTTGAGCAAATTGCACGACAGGCTGGCGTCACCCGTGGTGCCGTGTATTGGCACTTTCAAAACAAAGCCCACCTGTTTAATGAAATGCTTAATCAAGTGCGCTTACCCACCGAGCAAATGGCTAAGCAGATCAGTCAGTGCGACCCCAGCAACCCTATTGTTGGCTTGCGCTACTTGTGCATGCAGGTTTTGCTGACTGTGGGTAGCGATGAGCGCAAACGTCGCATCCTGACCATCCTGCAGCGCCGCTGTGAGTTCACAGCCGACTTGCGCGAAGCTGAAGAGCGCCACGAAGCTTATATTAATGAATTTATTGATTTATGTGAGCAGTTGTTTAGTCAGCCCAGCACTGCTGCACGCTTGTACGCTGGAATAACTCCACGCATGGCGGCAATCAGTCTGCATACGATGCTGTTAGGTCTGCTGAGTAATTGGCTCAGAGACCCAACGCTATTTGATGTCGCATTGGCAGGCCCCATGCTAGATGGCTTGCTCAGGGGGATTATTACAGACTGGGAACCCAGTGACGCCTGTAAAGACCACCCCTAAGCACATCAGCTTATTCGCTAATCAACCAGTCTAAACGCCAACCACCTTCGTCTTGCGCTAAAGTTTTAGCAAAGATTGGTAGCATCTCTTTGAGCTCTTGCTCCAAGCCCCAAGGTGGATTACAAATCACCATACCTGAGCCATTTAAACGTGAAGCATCTTCGGGCTTATTCACATAGAGCTCGACACGCAACAGTTTGGGCGCACTACTTTTCTCAAGCATTTGATAAAAACGGCGCAATTGAGCGAGATCTTTAACCGGATACCAGAGGCACACAATCGCTTGTCGCATCCGCCCTAAAGTTTCTTCTAAGGCTTGCACCGAGTTTTTCAAATCGTCACCTTGTTCAAAAGGTGGATCAATCAACATCAACAAACGCTTTTCTTCAGTTGGAAGTATCGCGCGAGGCACATGCCAGCCTTCTCCCAGGTGCACACTGACACGTCGATCAATACGCATATTGTCTTTGAGTAGCTGACCGTCTTCTGGATGCTTTTCATTTAAGTACAAATGATCTTGGCTGCGCGTTAAACAGCGCGCCACTTCTGGCGAGCCCGGATAATAGCGCAACTCATCATCGTCATTGAGCTCACGAATAGCGTGCAGATAATTCTCTAACAGCGGATGAGTTGAAGTCCATAAGCGCCCAATACCTTCTTGCCACTCATCGGTTTTCAGCGCTTCCTCGCCCTGTAAGTCATACAAGCCAATCCCGGCATGGGTATCTACATAAGCCATAGGTGCAGCTTTCTTTTGCAATAATGCAACGCAACGCGTCAGCAGCCAGTGCTTCAACACATCCGCGTGATTACCTGCATGGTAGGCATGGCGATAATTCATAAAACCCTCAACGCAATTCGTTTTGAATGCTTAATATAGTACGTATCCATGGCTTATCATTACGAATTTTCTCGGGCAAACCGTTAATTGCTAAATGCGCAGATGCACGATCAGCAAAAGAGCCGTAAGTCACCACAAACAGTGTTTTACCTTGATGTAGCTTTCTAAAATAATGGTACTGAGCTGCATCTTGCTGCACAAAAGCTCGGGCCTTAGCTTCAGAACTGGTGCCAAACACTTGCAAGGTATAGCGCGTAGGCGCTTGCTGCTTAAACCACTGACTGTGCCCTGAAGTGCCTTTCAAGCT
>JAAZCO010000379.1 GCA_012513235.1 Gammaproteobacteria bacterium | reverse complement strand
TCGGTATTTACCGCGTCACTGGAGCCAATGCTCGTTAACTCACGGAGTTTTTCCTATGCGTTATTTATTAGCTCTAAGTTTAAGTTTCTTCATGGCATTTGCCGCTCACGCTGAGCGCAAACAAAGCTACGGCGCGCTGGATGTGCATTACAACATTTTCAGCTCAACCTTTTTACAACCTGATACGGCACGTGCTGTTGGCCTCAATCGCAGCAAAAACCAGGCCGTACTCAATGTGTCGATGGTCAAAGGCGCCAAAGGCCAAAAAGGCTCAGTCGTCGGTAGTTTTAAAAACCTCTTAGGTCAAAATCAAGTCCTGACCTTTAAAGAAGTGGATGAAGGCGATGCGGTCTATTACTTGGCGCAGTTTGCCATTACCGGCCAAGAAGTACTGCGCTTTGATTTGCAAGTGACTGACGCAGAAGGCAAAACCCACGTATTGAAATTCAATCAAGAAGTGTTTCCTGACTTATGAAAGAAATCGTTCTCGCCAGCCATAACGCCGGCAAACTACGTGAGTTGCAAGCCTTACTCGGTGATAGTGTAAAAATTCGCTCAATCAGCGAATTTAGTGAGATTGAACCTGAAGAAACCGGCTTAACTTTTATTGAAAATGCCATCTTAAAGGCGCGTAACGCATGCCGCATTTCCGGCCTGCCTGCGCTGGCGGATGACTCAGGTCTCACTGTGGACTATCTCAATGGTGCGCCGGGTATTTACTCAGCGCGCTACAGCCTCACCGGTGGTGACGCCGGTAATAACCGTAAACTGCTTGAAACCTTACAAGGCGTGCCTGATGAGCAGCGTGGCGGGCAGTTTATTTGTGTGTTGGCGTTATTGCAGCATGCTGAAGACCCACTGCCCATCATCTGTGAAGGTCGTTGGCAAGGACGTATTTTGCATGCACCACAAGGCGAAAACGGTTTTGGCTACGATCCGCTGTTTTATGTTGCTGAGCATCAATGCAGTAGCGCTGAGCTGCCCAACGCGATCAAAAACCAGATCAGTCACCGCGCACGCGCGATGCAGTTACTCAAACAACAACTGTCCTTATGAGCTTGATTGCATCTGATTTAAGCACGCAGCGCCCGTTGGAAAACGGTTTTCAACTGCCTCCTCTGGCGCTGTACGTGCATATCCCTTGGTGCATTCGTAAATGCCCTTATTGCGATTTCAACTCACACGCGGCCACGCCTGAGTTGCCCGAAGCTGAATATGTCGCAGCGGTACTGGCAGACTTAGATGCTGATGTAGTGCATGTGCATGGTCGTCCACTCACCTCCATATTCTTTGGTGGCGGCACGCCAAGCTTGTTTTCAGCTCAGGCTCTGCAAGCTTTGCTAGCCGGCATTGAGCAGCGTATTCCGTTTAGCCCAGATATTGAAATCACCCTAGAGGCGAACCCAGGTACCTTTGAGCAAGAAAAATTTGCGGCTTATCGAGCCATGGGCATTAACCGCCTATCCATTGGTATTCAAAGCTTTGCTGATACTAAGCTCGAAGCTTTAGGCCGCGTGCATTCAGGTACAGAAGCCATTGCGGCGATTGCCATGGCACGCAAGGCTGGCTTTGATAATTTCAATTTAGATTTAATGCACGGTTTGCCCGATCAATCACCGGCAGAGGCTTTGGCGGATCTGCAAACAGCCATTGATCTCGCCCCCACGCATCTGTCGTGGTAT
>JAAZCO010000058.1 GCA_012513235.1 Gammaproteobacteria bacterium | reverse complement strand
TAATAAAGACGCATCAGTAAAGCGCTTAGGTGGACTGGTTTGTTTTTCATCTAGGAGGCCATCAATGCAAACAACGCTTTCGCCTTGCATGACCTGGGGCAACTGTATTGCAGAGAACTCTGGGTCTTGGTGATTGGCTTTGCGCTCAGGAAATAAAGCTTTCCAGCCCTGAGCAATCACTTCTTTTTGTTTACTGATAAACAGACCGCCGCCGACCTCAGTATCTATCTGATTTTCTTGGTATTGAAACGCTGGGTAAAACTGCATTAAGTATTGTCTGGCGACCAGTTCGTATATTTTAAGCTCGTCGGCTGTGAGGCGACTGGCTTCAAGTTTGCGCTGGGTGGGGATAATGGCATGGTGCGCGCCGACCTTGGCGTCATTCCAAGTCTTAGATTTGAGTGATAAATCTGCTTGAGTGACAGCTTGTGTAAGTGCTGTACAGGTTGTGCTGATGGCTTGAGTAACAGAAGACCTATCGGCGTAATGTCCTTTTGGTAAGTAACGACAGTCTGAACGTGGGTAGGTCAGCAGCTTATGGTTTTCATAGAGTTGCTGGCAAATATCCAGGGTCTTTTGCGCATTAAAATTGTAGCGTTTGGAAGCGTCGATTTGTAACGATGATAAATTATAGGGCAGGGGTGGCGCTTGCTGTTTGACACTTTCGCTTACAGCAATCACTTGGCCGGTTTGGTTGATCACTTTGCGCAGAACGGTCTCAGCCAGCTTCTTTAAAAGTACGCGCCCATCTTCATCCATATAGGGCTCACAGGCGGTGCTGGGCTTCCATTTAGCGCTGTAGATCTGATTGGTATTGGTTTTGAGATCAATAAAGACTTCGTAAAAAGGTTTACTGACAAAGTCTTCAATTTCCAGATCACGGTGCACAACTAAACCTAATAGAGGGGTTTGTACGCGACCGATAGACAGGACCCCTTTATAGCCTGAGGCTTGTCCCTGCAGAGTGCATAGGCGAGTCATATTGATGCCGTACAGCCAATCTGCCCGAGCTCTAGCTAGAGCCGAAATAGCCAAAGGCATAAAATCAGTATTGCGCCGCATGGTGTTGAGAGAGCGCTCAATGGCCTCGGGGTTCATGTCGCTGATTAAGCAGCGCTGCGCTGTTTCACGTTGAGCTTTGGAAGCACCACAGTAGTTAATAACCTCATCAACAATAATTTGTCCGGCTCTATCTGGATCGCCAATATGAACCAAGGTATCTGCTTGTTGAATGAGCTTTTTTACCACATTAAATTGTTTGCGAGTCGCAGGCTTGACCGAGTGTAACCATTGATGAGGCGCGATAGGTAAATGTTCTTTACGCCATTTTTTATAATCTGGGTTGTAAGCTTCAGGTTCGGCCTGCTCAAGCAAATGGCCTATGCACCAAGTCACCACATCGCCATTAGCAACTTTGATAAAGCCATCACCTTTTTGATGGGGTGTCGGTAATACTGCAGCTACGGCTCGGCCCACGCTGGGTTTTTCAGCTATATATACAATCACTGGCTGTTCTCACAAAGCAGGTTATATGACATGCATTCAATATGTGAGATAAAGCATAGCATTAAAGCTGTATATAAAAACAGTACCTGCGTTGAGCGCGTGATATATCAAGAACAGCAGTTGTTAGCGCGTCAGCGGTAGGTTTTTAATACGCAGTGTTGGCGAGTCAATAAGGAGTGCAGTCAGCGCTAGGGCTGACTTCACCGCCAGTCACTGCTTTGGGCGCACACTTCTATTGATCAGCGCTTGCGCTATTTTGCAGTGCGTCGAGCTTGGTTTGTAAAAAGTCATCGTAACCTTTTTGCACCAACTCAAAAGTTTTGCCAATCTCAGTTGCGACCAGGCCGCCTTCTTCAAGTACACCTAAACCTTTAAGAATGCTTGCCGCTTCGTTGTAGCCCTTTTCAAAACCGCCGCGCATGATATCAACAAAATGACGCGCCACATCCTCTGGGTCTTTATTAGGGTGCTGGCTTGCATAAGAATCAAAAAATGCAGTGGAGAGCGACAAGATGCGCTCAGCCGTGGCTTCGGGGCTGTTGTCTTGTTGCATAGCCGCTTGCAAGGCATTAGGGCCAAATTCAGGGGCCAATTGCTCGTTAATATTGTCGATGGCGGTGCGGTAGAGCAAAGCCATTGAGTTATTGCCTGAGCTGATCGATACATCTAAAGAGGCTTTCAAAATTTGTTCATTTAACTGAGCTTTTTGCCCTTGTGGGCTGGTGGCTGCTGTTTTCTGTGATTCATCTAGCGCAGAGCCTTGAGCGGTCGACTGCGAGCTCACCTTACTTGATGCGCTGGCATTGTCGGGCTGAGGTGTGCGGGAAATTGGTGGTAGCATGCTGTGACTCCTGTGAAATGTCGGATTCTGTGCAGGTCTTCTAATGAGTGTATCGGCTTAGTACTTATAAACTAAAGACATGCTCGATTCTTATTGATCAGCAAACAGCAGGCATAAAAAAACCCCTGAC
>JAAZCO010000378.1 GCA_012513235.1 Gammaproteobacteria bacterium | reverse complement strand
GCAAGGCCAAGATGTGCTGATTATCTTTGATGATATGACCCACCATGCGCGTTCTTATCGTGAGCTGTCCTTGTTGCTGCGCCGTCCACCGGGTCGTGAAGCCTTTCCCGGTGATATTTTCTACGTGCATGCGCGTTTGCTCGAGCGCTCAGGCCAATTTGGTGCGGATATTGGTGGCGGCTCAATTACTGCATTACCGGTGGTGGAAACCCAAGCTGGTAACCTCTCGGCCTATATTCCGACCAACTTAATCTCGATTACCGATGGGCAGATTTACCTGTCACCACAGTTGGTACGCAAAAACCAATTCCCCGCAGTGGATTTAGGTTTGTCAGTCTCGCGTGTGGGTAGTAAAGCGCAGAACCGCACCTTACGCAGTGTGTCGGGTAACTTGCGCGTGACCTTGTCACAGTTTGAAGAGTTGGAAGACTTTGCCCGCTTTGGTACGCGACTGGATGATGCCACCCGTGCGCGTTTAGCCCGGGGTAATGCAGTGCGTACCGCGTTGCGCCAAGCTGAGCGTGATCCGATGCCAGCCTTGGAGCAACTGGCTGTTTTGGTTGCAGCGATGGAAGGCTTGTTTGATAAGTTAAGCGAGCAGGATATCAGTACTGCGATGCGCTTGGTGCGCGATGCCGCGCAGCACAAACTTGCGGTGATTGAACAGCGCATTGCCGAAGATAAAAGCTTAACTGATGATGACCAAGCCTTGATGGTGGCAGTGGCACGTGAGGCTTTAGCTGAATTTGAGTTGCCCGCAGCAACAGCGCGTAAGTGAGGGCAGCATGGCACAAACCCTTGAGCACCTCACCCGTAAAAACGCCACCCTGACCAGTATTCGCAGTATTGTGCATACTATGAAAACCCTGTCAGCGATTAACGCCGCGCCCTACGAGCAAGCGGCGCACTCGATTGAGGAATATCATAAAACCTTACTGCAAGGTTTAGCGGCTTTTGTCTATCGCAGTGGTGGCATTAGCTTACTCACTGAGTCGGTGCAGCCCCATACTCGTTTGTTGGTGGTGTTTGGCTCGGATCATGGTTTGTGCGGTAACTATAATGAGTTGCTGGCTAATACCGTGACGGACTATACGCACCATCATCCCATCGCCAAGCAGCATATTCTGTGCATTGGTTCGCGTATGGCCAACTCCTTATTGGAGCAAGATTTAACCCCCGATGTGATCTTAATGCCGCCGGCATCGGCCGATGGGGTGGGGCGTTTGGCTGGGGATATTGTCATGCGCATTGAGCAATTGGGCCGTGGGCAATCCTTAGCGGAACTGGCGGTGACTTTGGTGTTTACCGAGCGGGCTGAACACGGCTATCAAGAAACCGCAACGCGGGCGTTATTGCCCTTGGATAAGGCCTTGCTGCAGCCAGCCCAGCGTTGGGAATCACGTTCGTTGCCGGATTACACTATGAATGCCGATGCGCTGTTATCGTCGTTGATCCGCAACCATGTGTTTGCCAGCGTGTTTCGCGCCTCTGCTGAAGCCATGGTGACCGAAAACGCTACGCGCTTGGCGCTGATGCAGCAAGCTGAGCAATCAGTGGACGAGCAACTGGATGCGGTGAAGCAGGATATGAGTAACGTGCGCCAAGACGAAATCACCAATGAGTTGATGGATATTGTGATTGGGCATTTGGTGTGATTGTCCGCCAGCGTAGGTCAAAAGCATAAAAGCATAAAAGCATAAAAGCATAAAAGCATAAAAGCAGACATTTTGCGCGTGGCGTACTGCGCTGGTGATGTTTTTCCCTCCACGGGGCAGTCCTGCCCCAAGTCGGGCGCTGTGCCATCCATGGCTACGCTTGTCACATCACCAGCGCAGTACTTGTTGATCAGTGTTGTTGTTTGCAGCACCGTAGGGTGGGCATTTATGCCCACGCGGTACACATCTCCAACACATTCGCACATCTCTGCAAGCACGATGCG
>JAAZCO010000057.1 GCA_012513235.1 Gammaproteobacteria bacterium | reverse complement strand
ATTGTATTGTGCCGCCAGCATCTCTGGGGCTAGGTTTAGAGCCTGAGTGTAAGCCAGTACGGCTTGTGCAGGCTGATCGGCCAAAGCTAAAGCATTGCCACGATTATAATGTGCTTGGGCGCTGTCAAATTCAGCAAAGAGTTGCGCTGCGCCTTGGTAGTCCTGGGCATGATAGAGCGCAGTGGCGCGCCACAATGGATCACGAAAGCGTTCAGCCGCTTTGCTTGGGTCGTGCTCAAGCAGTTGTGCGCCTTGTTGATCAGGACGCTGCCAGAGATCAGCAAACTCCAGCGCAAATGACTGCACAGGCAAGCAGCAGATTAAAATCAATAAAAGGCTGCCGCGGCGAGCTAAAACTGCTGTTAATAATAAGATGGGCAGGAGCAGCCAATAGCCTTGATCTTCTTGACTGGCGTGAGGCTGGCTGAGCGTTGGGCTTAGATTCGTATCAGTGTGGGTGATAATGTGCAGCGCGGCTAAATCACGCTCATCTGTACTCATCTGCTGATAAGGTGCATGGGTATCTTTGCCAAGTAACTGTAAGGACGTTTGATTGAGGCGGCTGATAATCACCGCACCCGTAGCATCGGTGAGAAAGTGATCTTGGTCTGTCGCGCTGATGGGGACACCTGTTAGCGTGCCGACGCCCAGAATTTTGAGCTGTATAGGATGGTGCTTTAATTGCTGGGTAATCGCATTTTGCTCGCTGACGGATACACCACTGGTGATTAAAATAATCTCGCCTGAGCCTTGCGCGCCCTGTTGCAATAAATCAATCGCGCGGGCCACAGCTAAATCAGCGCGCTGGCCGGGAACTGGCATCAGATCAGGTTGCAGAGCTTGCAGTAAGTTGCTGCTGGTCAGTAAATCATTGCTTAGGGGGAGCAAAGTGTGTGCGCTACCTGCGTAGACCACGATAGCAGTGAATGCCGTGTCGCGTTGTTCTAAAATACGCAACACCTTGGCGCGTACTTGATGCAAGCGACTGGGCGGCAGATCGTTGGCCAGTAAATCTGGAGTCAGTTGAATCACTACCACCATAGGTAAGGCTTGCGCTTGTGGCGCTGGCGATTCGAATGTGCTGTGCCAACTGGGGCCCGCCAGAGCCAATAACGCGCATAACCAAGCCCCCGCTAAAATAATTAAGCGTGTATAACGCTGGCGCGGGGCGTCCATATTCAGTAGCACGCGATGAAATGCTTGAGGCAGCAGTGTGCGCCAATCATGTTGTGTTTTATGCGCGCGATACAGTGCCCAAATTAAAAATACAGCCAGTGGCGCACAGAGCAGCCAATACAGGCGTATCCATTCTGGCCAATGTAGATTGAGCAGCGACATTAGCGCGCTCTCCTTGCGATGCTGGCCTTATACAGTGGGCGGTAAAGGCGATAGAGCATGAGCAGCATACTGAGCAGTAACGCCGCAGCTAAAGGCCAAGGGTACAACTCTTTTGGGCGCTGCTGAGGGACTTGATCGCTGGCGCTAGGTTCAAGTTGATCTAGACTGTTTTGCATTTTTTCAAAGCCTGAGCTATCAAATACATGAAAATATTGTCCGCCACTGATATGTGCAATATCTCTTAAGGCTGGCTCGTCAAGCTCCAGACTTGAGGTGTCTAACAGGTCGTGTAAGTGCTGCATTTGCTGGCTGCCGATACCTACAGTATAAATTTTAATCTGATAGCGCGCTGCAAGTTGTGCGGCGGCAGAGGGCGACATGACACCGCTATTGTTAGCGCCGTCAGTGACTAAGATCAGTACCCGCTGTTGTGCTGGGTGTTCACGCAAACGCTTAATCGCTAAGCCAATCGCATCACCGATGGAGGTGGTGTCACCGGCAATACCGGGCTGTGCTTCTTGTACCCAAGTTTGAATGCTGTGATGGTCGTAAGTCAGCGGGGCTTGCAGGTAGGCTTGGCTGCCAAATAAAATCAAACCCAAGCGATCCCCTTGGCGTTGCTCAATAAAGTTCTTCAGCCAGGATTTAACAAATTCCATGCGTGAAATATAGCTGTCAGCTAAAGACATATCGTTATAGAGCATGGAATTAGAGACATCCATCGCAATAAATAAGTCGCGGCCCGTGCGTGGCTGCTCTTGTGGGTCTGTGTGCCATTGCGGGCGTAGGCTGGCGAATACCAGTAATAGCCAGATCAGCGTATACACCAGTGCTTGGCTGCGCCAGTAAGGTGCTTGTTGACGTTGCTGGCGCTGTAGATCGTCCAGTTCCTGATAAAAAGGCACACGCAACTCAACCCCTTGCTGGCGCACTGGCGGAGCAAATTTGTAGACCAGCCAGGGTAATGGCAAGCACAGTAATAGCCATGGCCAAGCACATTCAAACATGTTTACGAATCCAAGTCTCAATCGCTGAGTGTAATTGTGCGATGGACTTATCATCCAGACGGCAATCAGGCTGATAGGCACCTTGCACCAACACCATCCAGCGCGTTAAACCTGCGGCAGGACAGCGGCTGTCTAAAAAAGCCAGCCACTCACGTCCGCTGAGGGTATGGCTGACGCTCTCAGGGTAACGTATAGCGCAGATACGTTTGAGCAGTTGGTTGAGTTGCTGTAACCAGAGCCCGGCCTGTTGGCCATCGTAGGGTTTAGCTAAGGCATGCAGTTGTTCTAGGGCATTGATACGCAGGGGATCAGTGTCAATTGCGTGAGGTTGAGCTGTCACTGTTGTATTTCTATAGCGCACAATAATCATACTTAAAATGACGCACACACCAAGGATCCACCAGCCCGGTGCTGGCGGCCAAGGGCTGATGGGAGGCGGTAAAATAAGCGGCTGTAAATCTTCGAGTTTAATCATGGTGCGCTCTGAGCACTGTTGAGCTTGCGCAAACTGATGTTTTGCAACTGTGTCAGTACAGTGTGCGCTGTGCTCAAGGGTAGTAAGGGAGCATTGATATGTTGAGCTAGGGTTTGCCAAGCGTTTTGACAGGCTGCACCTTGTTGTTGCCACTGCAGACGTAGCTGAGTATTGCTTGCATCAATGGCTAAGCTGTGGGCACCCATGCTAAAGCGAGAGTGTTCTAAGCCTGGTAAGTGATGTTCTAGTGGGTCGGATATGGGCAGTAAAATCAGTTCACTGTGTGCGGCTAAGCGGCGTAGTAAATGGCTTGATTCATCGTTCAAGTGGCGTTCGTTACAGATTAAAATAATTAAGCTGCCGGTGCGGGCTAATAGCTGCGCTTGTTGTAGTACTTGGGGTAGAGGATTACTCAGTACGTGCTCGGTGGGTTGTTGTAAGCGTTGATTGGCCTGTGCAATGGCTTGTAAAAAATGCAGTACGCTGTGCTTGTTGCGTTGCACAGGAATATGCTGCACTTGGCTATCGTCAAACACCAAGCCACCCACGCGGTCATTATGTTTAAGGCTGGCCCAAGCAAATAAACTTGCCGCCTGAGCGGCGATCACTGATTTAAATGAGCCGGTACTGGCAAAAAACAGATGTAAGCTTTGTTCCACTAGGATAAAGGTCGGGCGCTCGCGAGCTTCATGGAACACTTTAGTGTGAACTTCGCCTGTACGAGCCGTCACCCGCCAGTCAATGCTGCGCGCATCATCACCAGCTTGGTAGGCGCGCACCTGATCAAAGTCCATCCCGCGCCCCCGTAAACGAGAGCGGTGCAGGCCTAGCAAAGTGCTACTTTGTAGTGGCGTGCTAAACAACTCCACTTGTTGCAAATAGTGCCGCATGACCAGCATGTCCTGCAGATCAATATGGGTGCGACCTTGCATATCCATTAGGCGACCGCGACAACATCAAGTAAGTGCTGCAAAACCTGCTCTTTATCAATACCTGCTGCTTCAGCTTCAAAGGATAAAATAATTCGGTGGCGTAAAGCATCAAATAAAACCGCTTGAATATCTTCAGGACTGACAAAATCACGGCCAGCCAACCATGCATGCGCACGAGCACAGCGATCGATAGCGATTGAGCCACGCGGGCTGGCACCAAAGCGAATCCAGCGCGCCAAGTCAGGATCAAACTTAGCGGGAGTGCGCGTGGCGATAACCAGTTGCACTAAGTACTCTTCCATGGCATCAGCCATATATAAATTTAGAATTTCTTCACGCGCGGCAAAGATAGTGTCTTGGCTGAGCAACTGTGTTGGCTTTTGCTCACCTTGTAAGGCGATATTGCGCGATTGTTGGAGAATTTTTCGTTCAATCTGCGCATCAGGAAAGCCAATTTTGACGTGCATTAAAAAGCGATCCAATTGGGCCTCAGGCAGTGGATAAGTGCCTTCTTGTTCAATCGGGTTTTGTGTGGCCATCACTAAAAATAAGTCGGGAAGGGGATAGGTGCTATTACCGACACTGACCTGATGTTCGGCCATGGCCTCAAGCAAAGCTGATTGCACTTTAGCCGGCGCACGGTTGATTTCATCAGCCAAAATCAGGTTATGAAAAACCGGGCCTTGTTGAAATTCAAACGAGGTGCTCTCTGGGCGGTAAATATCGGTGCCGGTAATATCAGAGGGCAGCAAGTCAGGCGTAAATTGAATACGCTGGAAACTGGCCTCAAGCCCGTCAGCAAGATATTTAATGGCTTTGGTTTTGGCTAAGCCGGGTGCGCCTTCAACCAACAAATGCCCGTCAGCCAACAAGGTTATTAACAAGCGGTCAATCAACCGTTCTTGGCCTAAAATTTGATTGGTTAAATACTGCCGTAATGCAAGTAAGGCTTCATGAGGTGACATACTGTGCCTTTCTAAAACAGGATTCTTAATTGCAGTGTAATGCATATGCCTAGCCTATAGATACGCGACTAGGCCAGGCGTTGACTAAAAAGGTGCTGCACAGGTAAAGGCTAGGCGCTCCTGAGTCTGAGGGTGGGTAAAGTTTAGAACATTAGAGTGCAAGCACAGACGTGGCGCGGCTTGCAAGGCTTGTTCATGTGCGTAGAGACCATCCCCTAAAATAGGGTGGTCAATGGCGAGCATATGCACGCGCAGTTGATGTGAGCGCCCGGTATAGGGTGTTAACTCAATGCGGCAATGATCAGCATGACGCTCCAGTACTTTCCACAGCGTGAGTGCACTTTTACCTTGCTCGTGATCGACAACATGGCGAGGTTTAGTCGGCGGATCGTAGCGCAGTGGCAATTCGACCGTACCTTCGTCCTCAGCAAAATCACCCCAGCATAAAGCGATATAAAGCTTATCCACTTCACGGTCGTGAAATTGACGTGAGAGTTCGCGGTGACTGTCGCGGTCGCGGGCCAAGACGATGAGGCCTGACGTTTCCCAGTCTAAGCGATGCACAATCAATGCGTCGGGATAACCATTGTCTTGCAGGCGAGTCACCAGACAGTCTTTATTGTCTTCAGCACGCCCAGGTACTGAGAGCAATAAAGTGGGTTTATTGACCACTAAAATGTAGGAGTCAGCATAGATGATTTCAATGCTTGATAGCGGCATAACCTACCCTATAAATACACTTGGCGGCCATTAAGGCCGCCAAGTAGTCAGTGCTGAAATACGCTAGATTTAGCGATCTGGCAGTGTAATGTTGAGTTCAAGAATCGAGCAACTGCCTTGGTTTTCTAAGGCAACTTGTACGTGCTCTTGATCAATTTTTACATACTTACTGATGACTGCAACCAGCTCTTTCTGCAATGCAGGAAGGTAGTCGGGTTCATCTCGTTGGCCACGTTCGTGAGCCACAATGATCTGTAAGCGCTCTTTAGCAATGGATGCAGTAGGCGCTTTTTTACGGACTTTAAGAAAATCAAAAATACTCACTCTTTACCTCCAAACATGCGCTGGAGGAAACCTTTTTTCTGGACTTCCAGAAAACGGTGCGGCACCTCTTTGCCCAGCAGACGGTCAACAGCATCGCTGTAAGCCTGACCCGCGTCACTTTCTTCGTCCAAAATAACCGGCACACCTTGGTTAGACGCCTTGAGTACAGCTTGTGACTCAGGAATCACACCAATCATTTGGATGGATAGAATTTCTTCCACATCTTCCACGCTGAGCATTTCGCCACGCGCGACACGCTCAGGGCTGTAACGAGTCAGGAGCAAATGCTCACTGATGGGTTCACGGCCTTCTTCTGCGCGCTTAGATTTGCTTGAAAGCAAGCCCAGCATACGGTCAGAGTCACGTACAGATGATACTTCAGGGTTGGTCACGACAATCGCCGCATCAGCTAGATACATAGCTAAGTGCGCACCTTTTTCAATACCTGCAGGTGAGTCGCAAATCACATATTCAAATTGCTCAGCCAGCTCGGTGAGAACTTTTTCTACGCCCTCAAGCGTCAGAGCATCTTTGTCGCGGGTTTGGCTAGCAGCAAGAATATATAAGTTTTCTAAGCGCTTATCTTTGATCAGTGCTTGATTCAGTGTTGCGTCACCGTTAATAACGTTAACAAAGTCATACACGACACGGCGCTCGCAACCCATAATTAAGTCGAGATTACGTAGGCCAACGTCAAAGTCAACAATGACTGTTTTGTGTCCACGTAAGGCTAGGCCAGTGCCGATTGCAGCGCTGGTGGTGGTTTTGCCAACGCCGCCTTTACCTGATGTTACAACGAGAATCTTAGACAAGCGGATCACCTTATGAATTGAGTAAAGGGTGGTTGATATAATAATTATAAAGTGTTCATCATCACAAAGGTATAGCTCAAAGTGCCGAGATCTCTAAGTGTTGATCATTTAAACCTGTTTGCGTGGCTTTCCCCCATAAGGGATCGCGACGTAAATCTTCTGCTAATTTGTATTGGCCGGCAATTGAGAGCATTTCTGCGCCCAATTGCTGACAAAAAATACGTGCATCCACATTACCATTAATGCCAGCTAATGCGCGACCGCGTAAAGGGCCATACACATGGATGTTGCCATCGGCTAAAAGTTCAGCGCCGGCACTCACTGCAGCCATAACAATCAGGTCAGTGTTCTTAGCATAAATCTGCTGGCCACTGCGTACGGGCTGGGTAATGATTTTAGCCGGAGTATAGCTCGACTCTGGTGTTTGCTCGGGTGCAGGTGCAGCTTCAAGTAAACGCTCACGTGCACCGCTAGGAGGCATGCCAGAGAGGCCTTGCTCTTTAGCAAAAGCCAAGTGATCAGCCTGTTCTGAGCGTATGGCTAAAGGGTGCAAGCTATGTTTACGGCAGATACTCAGTAAGAGCGCAATATCCAGCGATTCAGCCCCATTGGTGCATTTATCCAGCGCTAGAACAATAGGAGCATCTTGAAAAAATTGAGGTGCTTGCTCGACTTTTGCAGCCAGCTGCGCATCCAAGCACTCAGGGTCATTGGATGAAAGTTCTAAAATCGTGATGGCAAGCATGCTGCCTTTAAGTTGAAAAACAGGTGCTTTCTCAAGAAGATCTAAGTGATTCATCGGTCGCTCTATGAAAGGTCAATGTTAAAAGATGTTTATATCGTTAAGCATGGCAGGCTGTAAATGAATAAGCCATGTAGAATACGTGTTTTTACGCTGTTTGGTATGTTAAGTATGAAGCATTCAGGGTTCGATATCGCCTTTTTACATCCGCGCTATTGGCTATTGTGGCTTGGGCTTGCTGTGTTATGGCTGCTAACGCAATTACCTTATGTGGTTTTACTGCAATTGGGGCGTGCTTTAGGTGCACTAATGCAACGCTTTGCGCGCAGTCGCCGACATATTGTCACGCGCAATATTGAATTGTGTTTCCCACAGCTCAGCGCGGTTGAGCGTGAGCGCTTAGTACGAGAAAACTTTGCTTCGATGGGCATCGCTTTTTTTGAGATGGCTATGAGTTGGTGGTGGCCCAAGAAGCGCTTAGCTGGCTTGGTGCAAGTGCAAGGCTTGGAGCATTTGCAAGCCGCCCAGGAGCAAGGTCAAGGTGCGATTTTAATGGCAATTCACTTTACCACCCTAGAAATCGGTGCAGCCTTATTAGGTCAGCAGCATACAATTGATGGCATGTATCGCGCGCACAAAAACCCTGTGTTTGATTATGTACAGCGCCGCGGGCGTGAACGCCATAATGCCGATGCTCATGCGATTGAGCGCGAAGATGTGCGTGGCATGCTTAAAGTGCTGCGCAGAGGGCGGGCGATTTGGTATGCGCCAGACCAAGACTATGGTGCCAAGCAGAGCGTATTTGTTCCGCTGTTTGGTGTGCTTGCTGCTACAGTGACAGCAACCAGTAAATTTGCCAAATTGGGGCGGGCGCAGGTGATACCTATGACACAAACACGTTTAGCCAATGGCCAAGGTTATTTAATTAAAATTGAGCCACCCCTGCAGAATTTTCCTGGTGAAACAGATGAGCAGGACTGTATTATGTTAAATCAGTGGATTGAGCAGGCCATTATGCAGCAGCCTGAACAATACTTGTGGGCCCACCGCCGTTTTAAAACTCGGCCTGAAGGCGAGGCAAAGTTGTATTGAATAAAACGCACTACAGAGCAGCACAAGCAGCGTCGGTAGATGCCCAGCCGGCGACGACTACAGGCTTGATTTTGTCTGGCGGCGGGGCGCGAGCAGCCTATCAAGTGGGTGTGCTCGCAGCGATTGCCGACTTGCTGCCTGAGTCTGCTGATAATCCTTTTCCAGTGATTGTTGGTACCTCTGCTGGCGCTATTAATGCGGTGGGGCTGGCCTGTGGTGCGTTGGATTTTCAGCAAGCAATCCGCACGCTGCGCTCGGTGTGGCAAAACTTTAGTAGTGATTTGGTGTATCGCACCGATTGGCTTGGCGTGATGCGACAGGCAGGGCGTTTTGCGGGTCAGCATTTGCTTGGGCTGGGGCGTGGTGCTGATCCAGTTGCCTTGTTGGATAATGCACCTTTGCGAGAGTTGTTGCTCAAAGAGTTGGATTTTTCAGGTATCAATTTAGCCGTCGCCAAGCGTAAATTGCATGCGGTTGCGGTCACGGCGTTTGCCTATCAGTCGGGGCAAGCAGTGACCTTTTACCAAGGCCGCGGCACGATTGAGCCTTGGCAGCGCCATCGGCGTCATGGTTTAGCCACGCGTTTAAACATTGAACACCTCATGGCCAGTTCTGCAATACCTCTACTCTTTGCTCCGGTGCGTGTGGATCTAGAGTATTTTGGTGATGGTGCTGTGCGCCAAGCTGCGCCGATCAGTCCAGCATTACACTTAGGGGCTGATAAAGTTTTAGTGATTGGTGTGCGCAATCAAAGTCAGGAAGGTTCCAGCATACCCATGACCTCACGCCCGCCGAGCTTAGCGCAAATAGGTGGGCATCTATTAAACAGTACCTTTATTGATAACTTAGAGTCGGATCTGGAGTTACTAGGGCGTTTAAATACCTTTGGCAGCATGCTGCCTGACATAGAACGCAAAAAGCATTTAGGTTTGTCGCCCGTCGAAGTGCTGGTGATCTCACCTAGCAAAAAAATTGATGATATTGCTGCGCGGCATCGACATCAGTTGCCTGCTTCTTTGCGTTTGTTTTTACGCGGGCCCGGTGCAACACGCGCCAGTGGTGGTGGGGTGCTGAGTTATTTGTTGTTTGAGCGGGGCTATTGTAACGAATTGATCGAGCTGGGTTATCAAGATGCTATGAGTCAAAAAGATGAGCTGCTAACCTTTTTAGGTTACAGCCCATCTGCTACCGAGACAGATTAACTGCCGTCTGCGTTTTTACCACTGCTGCGACTGGCCACTTGCTGAGTGCGACAATTTAAGTAAATTGAGCTTTGCAGCCATTGCTGGTCAGGATACCAAGAAAACATAAACTGACCACCTTTGAGCTTATCGATCACTGTGCGCGCGATTTCTGGACGAACAGCAGGGCAGCCTTGGCTGCGACCAATACGACCTTGGCTTTTAATCCATGCTGGGTTCACATAGTCGGCAGGGTGAATCACAATCGCACGCTCACGTGCACGGTCATTAAAGCCTGGCTCTAAACCATCCATACGCAATGAATAGCCATGTTTACCTTGATAGCTTTCAGAGGTGCGAAACAGACCGATACTTGATTGGTGACTGCCATTGGTATTGGAAAAGCTCGTAGCGAAATTATCACCTGAGCGATTACCGTGCGCGACAAAGTCATTGATTAATAGTTTTTTACTCTGCAGATCAAAAATCCATAAACGCTTTTCGCTGGACGGCAAAGAGAAATCAATCACCGCCAAACGTTTGGCTGGTTCAGCACCGTTATTCAGCGCACATTGCATTGCACTTAAGGCTGTAGAGAGAACCTGACGATCAAGAGATGGTGCAGCGTGTTTGAGGGCGTTGTTGAGTTGAACTGGCAGGGTAGCGGCTGTGGCTGATAGAGTGCAGAAACTGGACACGGCCAGAAAAAACGAACGAATAAGAAATGGACGAAGCATATATATACTCTCGTAACGGCACATCAATGTGCTAGATAAAAATGATGAGTTTGAATATAAAGCTGCGCCTGTATCTATGTTCTACTAATAATTGTGATACAACGGACTGAGTCAGCGTCTCGTTTAGTGCGCAGCGAATTCAATAAAGCGCATATCCTAACAGCTCATTGAATGGATCCAAACCCTTGCTTAGAAAACATACCTGGCTAGCTTTAGCCATTATCGGCATCACACACACGACATTCAGTTGGGCGCAAAGCAGCACCAGCGTGCAAACATTGGCTCAAACGCTGAATGAATTGCCCAGTGCTTGTACTCAAGCAACTGCAGACCGTTTGTCGGATCAGTCGATTAAGCGCCTGCAAGCATTCTATCAGGCGACTGGCGATACACTGCTGTGGCAGGATGCCGCTCAACGCCAAACGCTTGCGCAGATGTTGCGTGATACCCGTTATGACGGTTTAGAATCGAACAACTATCAGTTACAGCGCATTACTGCATTGGCACAGCAAAGCTCACCGATAACTCAGCAGTGCCATGACATACTGATAAGTCATGGTTATTTGCAGGCTTTGCAGCACTTGCGCGATGGCGTGTTGGATGCCGACAGTATTGAGCCTTATTGGTATGAAGACGGCATTAAGAAGCCCGCACGTAGCTCTATTGTTGAGTTGGCGGCTAGTGGCATACAAGACTTGCCGCAAGCCTTTGCGCAAGCGCGTCCTCAGCTACAGCAGTATCAAGCTTTGCGAGAAGTATTAAAAAGCAGTTATATCTTGTCGCCAGAAGATTGGGGCACTGTTGCCACTGCGGGCAAATCACTGCGCGTGGGTGATCGAGATGCTCGTGTGCCCAGTTTGCAACAGCGATTAGAACGTGCAGGTTATCTAGCGGCGCCAGAGCAACAGCTTGATGTTGCAGTCGTCGAGGGTGATGTTGTGCTTGTGCAGCCAGAGACAATTGATCCTTTGCTTTATAGTCAGCGGCTGGCCGATGGGGTGAAAGCCTTTCAGCAAGATCATTATCTTGAAGATGATGGCATTGTTGGGCCGGCCACTGTGCGCGAGTTGAACATCAGTCCTGAGCAACGTTTGCAGCAAGTGCGTGTCAATCTTGAGCGTTTGCGTTGGCTGGATAAGCAATTAGACCCCACGATGCTGGTGGTGGATATTGCTGGCGCACGTTTGTTGTTTTTCCGTGATGGTAAGATTGTTTGGCGTACTCGCACGCAAGTGGGCACTGTGCGCCGTCAAACGCCCTTATTAAAATCACGTATTACTCATTTAACCATTAACCCCACTTGGACAGTGCCGCCAACTATTTTGCGCGAGGATAAGATTCCAGCAATTCGCCGAGATATTGGTTACTTGGCGCGCAGCAATATGAGTGTGCTGGACTATCAGGGTAATGTGCTTGATCCACACAGCATTAACTGGCAATCACCGCCAGGCTTGATGCTGCGCCAAGGCCCAGGTCCGAGCAATGCTTTAGGCTTAGTGGCGATTCGTTTTGCTAACCCATTCTCGGTGTACTTACACGATACACCCAGCCAGCATTTATTTGGCCGTGCTTCGCGTACTGTTAGTTCAGGCTGTGTACGAGTGGAAGATGCGCAGAAGTTGGTTGATCAATTATTAGTGGGTGCCACAGAGCAAGAGTTGGCGCGGATTGTCCAAATCCAAGACAGTGGTAAAACACGTAATGTGAATTTGCCTAAGCCGGTACCGGTATTGTTAGCCTATTGGACGGTCGAAGTGGATATGGATAATCGCTTACGTTTTCGTAGTGACAGCTACGGCCATGACCAGAAGATCGCTGCAGCTTTACAGGCTGCGCAGCGTTAGTACTTGAGTGAGCTAATATCGCTGCAATACAAAAAGCCGCTGCAGGGTTAACCCCCAGCAGCGGCTTTTTTGTTGATGCTTACTGATCTTTGGTGTTGCTTTCGGCATCAAAGTCGAATGATCTTTCCAGCCATAGCGCATTGATAATGGCCATGCTGCAGGCTAACAGTACGCCTAAAATCCAAGTGAAATACCACATATTTAACCCCTTTTATCATTGACTGAAGCTGAGTTGCTGCTTCAGTTAAGCCAGTGTCTTGCGTGGCTTATATACAGTGCCAGGGGTGAGCTGGCACTGTTATTGGTTTCTCTATTAATACATACCATGGGTAT
The DNA here is from genome assembly GCA_012513235.1 of Gammaproteobacteria bacterium. Taxonomy (GTDB): domain Bacteria; phylum Pseudomonadota; class Gammaproteobacteria; order Pseudomonadales; family Pseudomonadaceae; genus Denitrificimonas. The sequence continues at coordinate 1,926 of JAAZCO010000057.1, read as the reverse complement.
TGCTATCAATATCAGAGACTTTGACCACGCCCCACATTTTGATGTAACTCCATAAGGTGTAGATCAAAATCAGTGGTACAAAAATAGCTGCAGCAACAAACATAATCCCCAAGGTTTTATGGCTTGATACCGCATCCCACATGGTCAAGCTCGACGCAGGGTCAATGCTTGATGGCATCAGGAAGGGGAACAGAGCAAAACCTGCAGTGCATAATGCGCCAACAATCATCAGCGATGAGCCTAAGAAAGCAAAGGCAGAGCGCTGAGTTGTCGCCGCTAACAGAGCAATCACACCACCAGCAATACCCAGCAGCGGTGCAATGCGCATGATGGGGTACTGGCTGTAGTTGGCCATCCAGCCTGGGTTGTTTTGCGCAACCACTTTGCTTAACGGGTCAATCGCGCCGTTGAAGTCAATCACTGACATCACGCTGTAGCCTTGAATGCCTAACCATAACCACAGGCCAGCACCAATAAAGGTGATTAAGAACATTAAGGCAAACAGTTGTGTGGCACGACGTGCGCGGGTAAACACTTGCTGATCTGTACGCATCATCAACCAGGTTGCACCGTGGGTGGTCAGCATCGCAACACTGACTAAGCCGACCAGAATGCCAAAGGGATTAAGTAGGCCCCAGAAGCCACCGGTGTAGGTGATGCGCATGGTGTCATCGAGCATAAATGGCACACCTAGGAACAGGTTGCCGAACGCGACACCAAAGACTAACGAAGGTACAAAGCTACCTAGACACAGTGTCCAGTCCCAGCGTGCGCGCCAGTTTGGGTTTTCCAGCTTGCTGCGGTAGTCAAAGCCCAGAGGGCGAGTGAACAAGGCAAAGAGTACGATCAGCATCGCCCAGTAAAAACCGGAGAACGAGGCAGCATACACAATCGGCCACGCAGCAAATAATGCACCTGCAGCCGTCACTAACCAAACTTGGTTTCCTTCCCAATGCGGGCCAATGGTGTTCATCACTACACGACGTTCGCTGTCAGTACGACCAACGAAGGGCAGTAGAATCACTGCACCTAAGTCAAAACCATCGGTTAAAGCGAAACCAATCAGCAGTACGCCAACCAGCACCCACCAGATCAGTTTTAGAGTTTCGTAATCAAACATTTCGTCACTCCTTATACGTTCTTATTCGCGTCTTGTTCGAAATGGTAGCGGCCTGTATGTAGGCAGCTTGGACCTTTACGCGCAAAACGAATCATTAAGAACATTTCAATAATAATTAACACAGTATAGATGGCAGCGATTGTAATAATCGAACCCCACACATCTGCTGTGGTGAGTGATGAAGCTGAGAGGAAGGTTGGCAATACTTCACCAATCGACCAGGGTTGACGACCCACTTCGGCGACATACCAACCTGTTTGCACACCCACCCAAGGCAGTGGTAAACAGATTAAGGCAAAACGTAGCAACCAAGGTTTGTGCTCTTGGTTATGCTTGGTTGAAGCCCAGAACGCTAAGACAAACAGCAGCAGCATTAAGAAGCCAGCGCCCACCATCATACGGAATGCCCAGAAGATGCTAGGTACGTGCGGAATGGTATCAGCAGCCGCCTGTTTGATCTGCTCTTCAGTCGCGTCAGAAATATTTTCTGTGTAGCGCTTGAGGAGTAAGCCATAACCAAGGTCGTCTTTAACTTCGTCAAACAAAGCGATGTTTTCTGCAGTGCGATCACCAGCGCGCAGTACAGCTAAACGCTCATTAGCAATAATGCCGTTACGGATACGCACTTCGTGCTGGTCAATTAAGTCCTTGATCCCTGTCACTTCAGTATCGAGTGAGCGGGTAGCAATGATACCCATTGCGTAAGGAATCTTAATGGCGTAATCGGTGCTGTGCGTGTCCATATTGGGCAAGCCAATTAAGGTAAATGCCGCAGGTGCTTCTTCGGTGTGCCATTCAGCTTCGAT